>NZ_CZVH01000067.1:0-11086 GCF_001458555.1 Candidatus Kryptobacter tengchongensis
TCAACTCCTTTATCGCCCTTGCATGCTCTTCCAAAATCTGTGAATGTCTCTCCTGCCTCTCGCTCAACTCCTTTATCGCCCTCGCATGTTCTTCCAAAATCTGTGAATGTCTCTCCTGACCACGAACTAACTCCTCCAAAATCTGCGAATGCCTCTCCTGCCTCTCGCTCAACTCCTTTATCGCCCTCGCATGTTCTTCCAAGCGCTTTATAATCTCATCTATGCCTTTTAAAATTTGAGTGTATTCCTGTCTTGAAGGGAAATATTCAAGCAGTATACCAAACAACCTCTGCCTAAAACTTTCATTTGTTTCTATTAACTCTGGCAACCGTTTTATTATTTCTTCTGCTTTTGTTATTCTCTTTGTCTTCATGTTTTTATTGCTATTTAATTATCACAAATTTACCTCGCTTTATCTCGCCAGTTTCAAGGTCTTTAACCGTAAAAAGGTAAAGTCCTGTCGCAATTGCTTGGTCATATTTTGAGATCAAATCCCAGGCGTGTTCTCCGCCTGAAAATTTCTGTGTTCCATCTCCATAAACTTGAAACCATTGAATATCAGTTCCAGTGTATGTATCCGCATCGTGAATAAATTTATCAACTATATCTCCAGCAAGCGTATAAATTGTTATCTCGCATTTCCTCGGCAAATTATAAAAATAAATTTTTCTCTCTCGCTCTCCACCCGAACCATCCCATATTGCTTTTGCATAGTATGGATTCGGATAAACTCCAACTTCTTTTGATCTATCCACCGTCGGAGGAGCTCCTGGCACAACCCTCCGCAAAACCCTTACACTTGATTGACTTGGTATATTATTAATCGGATCACCTTCATCAAATGCTTCAATGCCAAAAATATACTGCCAACCATTGAGTAAGTTTTGGATTGTGAATCTATAATAATACTTCACTGTGTCATCAGGAAATATAGCTGGTTCAGGAAGTTTAATTGAGCTGAAGCCTGTATTAAAACCTATTTCATTTCCTGGTTTATCAAATTCAGCAAGCAAAATATATGGATCTTCGCCGGATTGCACAAATCCAATATCAAATCCAGGTCTTGTCATATAAATTCTATAACCCTCAAAATCCTTTTTATTTAAAACTGGATCAACAACATCTTCAACCGATTTATCCCAGTATATATCAACTTTTCTATCATCAGGGATTATTTTAACTTTCGGTGGCGGAAGTATTGTCGGGAAGATAAACCTCGTTATTTTACCATCTCCGTCAAGGTCTTCACCGGGATCAAGAATTCCATTTCCATTTCTATCTTCACCATTATAAGTTTTCTGTGCCCATATAGCGCTTTCAATAAGAAGTTTTTTACTCAGCGGTGTATCATCTTGTTGTGGATCGTTGCCAAATTTTTTAGCACATATAACTGCAAAAGCTACACTTACAGAATCACCCGGATATAAAACTGGAAAAGGTCCAACTGATAAAAGCGTGTATCTATTTCCGGGCTGTTTCAAATATGGTATTTTCACTGCAGGGAAAGGAATCCGCATCTTATCATATCTTTGTTGATCATTTGATGGAGATATTAAATCTGGGTCTCCAGTGCTTGCTCTGAACTGCCAAACCTGATAGATTGTATATTTATTTAAGCTATCAAGATGACCTCCAAGTAAAGGTTCTGTCCCTAAAAGTTTTATACCTATATAGCTATCAGTTGGACCATCTGATGGTCTATTTTCAGCATCAAACGCATAGTGCAATCTTAAACTATCAATATAACCAAGCCCAGTTCCAGAGTAAAACACCGAACCTTCGGCGGGAAATCTATAGTTTGTATTTCGCACAACAAGATCAGTGACAAGTCCTACATATAAACTTTCAATAGGAACATCAACCACATTTTTTATTGTAAAATTTAAAATAACGAAATTATCTGCTATTGAATATTGCCAAGCATATGTTTCAAAGTGAACCGAAACACCAAGCGGATTATGTCCAGAGATTGGTTCACCCGTTAATGGATTTATTGTGTTCGTATCTGTAAAATCACAATAAAAATCCTGATGACTTATAGCGCTTGGGCTATAGTATCTTGACTCAAGTAAGCTTGAACGCTCATATAGTCCTTGGTCAATTTGCTGAGTAAATTCACTTGAGAATCGTCTGTCATTTGTAGCAGTTGTAACGCTCAATCCACTTTTCCCATATCCTCCAACCCAAAGACCACCGTTGAAAAGATGTTCAATCCTTGTTCTGACTGGCTTTATCGGGAACTCACACGATGGCTGAGATGGCCAAAAAGATGGATTAAAACCGTTCCCAATTTGACCATAAGAATTTACCGCAAGCCCAATTCTCCCAATGTTGGTTGAGCGATTATCTTGTGGTTTTTGAGCAAGAATTAAAGACGGTAAAAGGAAAAGCAGTAGAAGTTTTCTCATCACAAATTAGTGTCTATATTTTTCAGTGTAAAGTAAATTTAATAAAACCGCATCTCTTTTGAAAATTATCTTGATTGTTTTTTTTCAACCGAAAACTTATATTTGAAAAAAACCTTCATTCGCCGGGAAAGATGAGCGAAAAAAACAAGGAAATAGAAAAACTTAAAGAAAGCAAAACCGTAAAGATAGATATACCCATCATTGGGATGACATGTGCAAGCTGTGTTTTGAAAGTTCAAAACAACCTCTTAAAACTTCAAGGTGTTAAAAATGCAACTGTTAATCTTGTAACTGGAAAAGCAACGATTGAAATTGAACCAGATAAAAAGATAAATCCAAAGGAAATAATTAAATCAATAAAATCAATTGGTTATGATGTTGCGATACAAAAAATAACCTTTCCAGTTGAAGGAATTTCCTCCGCTTCATCCCCCCATATTGAAAACGCCCTCTCAAAATTAAACGGGGTTATAAATGTTTTAGCTAACCCCGCAACTGAAAATATAACTGTTGAATTTATCCCAACCCTTGTCTCGCTTGACAACATAAAAGAAGAGATAGAGAAGTTCGGATATAAAGTGCCGCCAATTTCAGAGGAAGAGATAGAACTTTACGATGAGATAATCCGAAAAAATGAATATGAAGATTTAAAGAAACGCTTTATACTCAGTGCAGTCCTCACTGGCTTAATTCTTATTGATATGCTCTCGCATTTCGTTTATCACATTCAAAATAGGATGCTTGTTAACTATATTCTTTTCATCTTAGCAACTCCTGTTATTTTCTATGGCGGAGGGAAGTTTTTCAGAAGTTTCATTGCTGGACTTAGATATTTGTCTATGGATATGAACACATTAATAGCAATTGGAACTGGATCAGCATATTTTTACAGCGTTGTGGCTACATTTTATCCACAAATTTTTACATCAATTGGGAAAGCACCCGATGTTTATTATGAGGTTTCAGCAGTTATAATAACACTGATTTTGTTCGGACGGCTTCTTGAATCAAAAGCAAAAGCGCAAACAACTGAGGCGATAAAAAAACTTTCCTCACTCCAGCCCAAAACTGCAACACTTATCAGAGATGGAGAAGAGATAATTGTCCCAGTCAAAGAAATAAAAACTGGGGATATAATTCTCGTTAAACCCGGTGAAAGAATACCTGTTGACGGTGTGATAGTTGAAGGATATGGCTCAGTTGATGAATCAATAATCACAGGTGAAAGTATGCCTGTTGAGAAAAAACCCGGGGACAATGTAATAGGTTCAACACTTAATAAAGCTGGAAGCTTTAGGTTCAAGGTGACAAATGTTGGGAAAGATACTGTTCTTTCAAAGATAATTCAGCTTGTAAAAGATGCCCAAGCAACAAAACCACCTGTCCAAAAACTTGCTGATAAAGTCGCCTCAGTTTTTGTCCCCATTGTAATTGGGATAGCTGTTTTAACCTTTTTGATATGGTATCTCTTGGGATACGGTTTTACTTTTGCGCTCATGAATTTCGTTTCTGTTTTAATTGTTGCTTGTCCTTGTGCACTTGGGCTCGCAACACCAACCGCTATAGTTGTGGCAACTGGGAAATCTGCTGAATATGGAATTTTAATAAGAAACGCACAAGCACTTGAAATTGCAAATAAAGTCAACATCGTGGTTTTTGATAAAACTGGAACTATAACTTATGGGAAACCTGAGGTAACAGATATAATAAAACTTGGAAACATCCCAGAAAATGAACTTTTGAGACTTTCCGCTTCAGTTGAAAGGAATTCAGAGCACCCACTCGCAGAAGCAATAGTTAGATATGCAAGGCTAAGAGGTTTGAAGCTTTATAAACCTAAAAACTTCTTCTCAATTCCCGGGCAAGGTGTGTTTGCCAATGTTGATTCAAGCAATGTTGCTGTCGGAAATATAACATTTATGAGAAATTTAAACATTGAAATGAAAAACTTTGAGAGAATTCTTGATATTTTGACAAACGAAGGCAAAACCCCGGTATTTGTTGCGGTTGATGGTAAAATTGTTGGTGTAATTGCAATAGCGGATACAATAAAACATGATGTAAGGGAAACAATTCTAAACCTTAAAAAACTTAACATAGATGTTGCAATTTTAACCGGGGATAACTACAAGACAGCAAAAGCAATAGCAAATAAAATCGGCGTTCAAAAAGTTTTTGCTGAAGTTTTGCCAGATCAAAAATCCGAAAAGATAGAAGAGCTTAAAAACTCCGGCTACATTGTTGCAATGGTTGGCGATGGAGTAAATGATGCCCCAGCACTTGCTAAAGCAAATGTAGGAATTGCAATCGGCTCAGGAACAGATGTTGCTTCCGCAACCGCCGATATGATTCTAATGAAAGATGATATCAAAGGAGTCCTCCAAGTGATAAAACTTTCTGCAAAAACTTATAAAATCATCAAACAAAATTTGTTCTGGGCTTTCTTTTATAACTTGATTTTAATCCCAATAGCAGCTGGGATTTTATACCCAATCGCCGGCATCCTCCTGAAGCCTGTCTTTGCCTCAATTTCCATGTCTTTCAGCTCAGTTTTCGTAGTGTCAAATTCCCTAAGAATTAAAAAATTAAAATTATGAGGTGAAAAATGAACAGACTAACATTAACAGTTGAAGGTATGACTTGTCATCACTGTGAGATGACAGTTGAAAAAGCAGTTAAACAGTTAAAAAATGTAGTCTCCGCAAAAGCAGATCACATAAGTAAAACCCTTGAGATAATTTATACCGGTGAACTTAACATAGAAGATGTAAAACAAAAGATTGAAGAGGTTGGATATAAGGTTTTAACATAAACCTTTTCACAAGCTTATTTCCGAAGAGCCCGAGATATGTGCGAATCTTGCTCATTTCTCCAAAAAACTAAATACGAAAAATGACCGAAATTTACCTTGATATTTTCAAGTTTGTCCTCGCCATTATCTTTGGCGGGTTGATCGGTCTTGAAAGAGAATTAAAGGGTAAACCCGCTGGCTTTAGAACAAACATTTTGATCTGCCTCGGCTCAACACTTTATATGATTTTATCAATGAAAATTTCAGGTGACCCCGGGCGAATAGCTGCACAGGTTGTAACTGGGATTGGTTTCATTGGAGCAGGCACAATAATTCAATCAAAAGGCACAATAACAGGTTTGACAACCGCAGCAACAATCTTCGTCGTCGCTTCAATTGGACTTGCAATTGGCTCAAATCAAATTATCCTTGCAACAGTATTTACAGCTTTCGTTCTTGTTACCTTAACATTCCTTGCAAACATTGAAAAATCACTTCTCGGCAAGTGTCATTTCACAACACTTCAACTTGAAATCTTTGATGAAAAGGGCAAAGGCAGAGCTGAACTTATAGAAATCCTCACCGAACATGAGATCAAACCAAATCAATATCAATTGACCGAGGAAGATGGAATTTTAAAAATTGAGATCTCATACTGCGATAAACACCCATCACATCATCGCTTTTTATCCGAACTTCTAAAAATGCCCTACATAAAAGAAATTAAAACTAAAATCTAACCTGCGCACCCGCTTGAATTCCAATCCATTGAAAACCACTTGCTTGTTCAAGTCGTAATGCAAGTGTTTGCCACATCTCTCCAACAACTATCTGATATCTCGTGCTTAAATTTAAAGATAAATTTTTCATAACTCTCACCTCAACTCCTCCACCACCCCAAAACCCAGCGCTCCAATCTTGATACCTTCTCTCAGCAATGTAATCAATGACATTACCTGCCGAATCTTTAAAGAAATATTCACCTCTTAACCCAAACCAGCGATACACCCCAGTCCCGATAATACCATGAAAATTCAAAAAATTAAACCTCAAAATATTACGCCTGTATTCAACCCCAACACCGTAAAGTTTTAGCTCAAGATTTAAATCTTTATAAAACAATTTTTTCGTATTTTCACGATCAAATCTATAAAACTCAACTCTGCCCGAGATAAAAGAATTTCCATGATTTACCTGACCGATGTAAATTGTCCCAGAATAATGATTATCAAACCATCCAGAAAAACCACCAACGGGAACAATATAAATTCCTTCAGTTGCAATGGAAAACTGAGCCTGTGAGATATTAAATAAAAACAAAACGAAAATCGCAAGAATTAACTTATTCATTTGACCTAAAAATTAAATTTTCAATAACTGAACGAAAATCCGATTATTAACTTAAAAACATCCCTCAAAATAAAGTTTTTATATGATTCCCCAACGCCACCAAGTGTAATCTTCCCAAACTCAACTTTTTCAATTTTATTTACACTCGGATAATGTTCAAATTCAAACCCGAAAACCAACGAAGCGATCTTCGTTATTCTATATCTTCCTTCAACTTTTAAACCCAAATTTAAAACAGTTCCTTTCTTACTTGGAGCGTTGTTTTTGAACGAATACTGAAAAACATATGTCTCACCACCAGAAACATTTGGAAACTTTTTCCACCATGTCTCATTTAACCAAAATGCCCTTTCATAAAAAACTAATCCAGCCCCAAAACCAGCAAAGAAATTAACTTCGCCCAGATAAAAATCTCTGCCAAAGTAAACTTTTACAGGCAGAACATACAACCTTTGCTCGGGATTTAAATCAACAGCATAATTTGAATCAACTATAAGCGAGCGTACATGATTACGATACCATATTTTCCAGTAATCCCAATTCCATCTTTCAATTGTCATTGAATCCGATGGCTCAACCTTAAAGTCACTATACCCAGAAATAAATCTAATCCCCCAGCGTGAATTTTCACCAGTTTTAAGTTTCAACTCCCCAACAAATCCAAAACCAACTGCTTTCGTAACATAATTTGTCCCCCTGATCCCGTAAGAAAATTCAGAGCCAAGCGTTATATTTTCAAGTTTTACCTGCGATTTAAACTGTGTTATAAAAGTTAAAATAAGCAAGGTGATAAATTTAAATCGCATTTTACCAACTTTTAAATTTTTTAAATTAAATTTGGTGCATCAAGGAACTGATTTTTTCCATCTTTGTAAAGTGCATATTGAAATCCTTTCCTCAAGCCCATCGCTCCTATTTCGCCTTTCAAATTAACAGCAATGAACGCAACTTGAAAGTTTGGATCTTTATCAATCCACTTTTTATTAACCTTTAAAACTCTTTTCAATGTTTCTTCAACTGCTTTTTGCGGATGCATTCCGTTTCTCATATATTCAACGACAAGAAAACTTCCACATGTCCTTATCACAGCTTCCCCAACGCCCGTAGATCCAGCGGCGCCGACTTCACCATCAACATATAAACCTGCTCCAATTATTGGTGAATCACCAACCCTCCCATGAATTTTCCACGCAAGTCCGCTTGTTGTTACAGCCCCAGCAACTCTTCCTTGCTTGTCAAGAGCAAGCATTGCTATTGTATCATGATTTTCTTCTGGAGAAAGCCAGTTATCACTTTGGCTCATTTTTCTTCTCCATTCAAGCCATCTTTTTCTCGCCTCATCCGTTAAAAGATCAACTTCCGGGAAGCCAACCAATTTTGCAAACCGATCTGCACCTTCGCCAACTATGAAAACATGCTTTGTCAATTCCATCACTTTTCTCGCAACTGAAACAGGATTTTTACATTTTTGGACGAAGGCAACGGCACCGGCATTATATTCCCAATCCATTATACATGCGTCAAGCGAAACATGCCCACATTCATCTGGCAAACCACCGTATCCAACGCTCATAACATTTGGATCGTCTTCAGCAGTTCTCACTCCAAGTTCAACAGCATCAAGCGCAGTTCCACCTTCTGATAAAACTTTAAAGCCCATTTCGTTTGCTTTTATACCCTGCCTCCAAGTTGAAATCAAAACAGGCAAACTTGCTTGACTTGACGGGCGTGCTTTAGAATCCTCAAAAAAAGATGGAATTTTAAATTTTCTTGAAAGCACCGCTCCAATCCCCACAAGTAGCGAGCTTCTTAAAAATTCTCTTCTTCCTATCATTGGAATCTGAGATTTTTGTTTTAATTGACACTTAAAATTAAACTGTTAAATTTTAAAACACAAAAACTTTTTGTGTAAAAATTCAAATTTCTTCAAGCAGGATAAATTCCGCAGCCTTATTTTTACCAGACTTGATATTTTTAGTTTTTCTTTTGTAAACTTTTTTCTGCTTAAAATCGCAAATTCTATAAATTGGGCAAATACCGCAAAGTGGCTCTCTGGCTTTACAAATCATCCTCCCAAACTTTATCAACCCTGTGTGAAGTTGGTAAGCATAACCGTCTGGAATTAATTTTTGAACCTTTAAAAATGTTTCATCTGGAGTTTTCGTTTTAACTACCCCAACCCTATTCAAAATTCTATGTATATGCGTATCAACTGGGAAAACATTTTTATTGAAAGCAAACAAAAGAACACATCCAGCGGTCTTTAAACCAACCCCCTTAAATGAAGTCAAAAATCTAATACCTTCTTCAAGGGATAAATTTTTAAGAAAAGAGATATCAAAATCACCTGTTTTTTCTTTCAATTCAACAAGCAATTCCTTTATCCTTACCGCTTTTTGATGTGCAAGCCCACCAATTTTTATCGCTTCCTCAATTTTACTTACATCAGCCGTAAGAATTGATTCAAAACTTGGAAACTTTTCCTTCAAATTTTTAAATGCCCTATGGCTGTTGACATCATTTGTGTTTTGAGATAAAATCGTTGCAATTAAAATATCAAGTGGATTTGACTTTGGGGGATTTTCAGTCTTGAAAAACTTTGCTATTACTTCGGAAATTTTCTTAAGTTTACTTTGACGCATTTTTCAGCTGTTTATATTTATCTCCGAGAAATTCAAGTAAATTCCCCTGCCAGAGCCATCATAAATTCTCACAACCCTCGGAAATGTTATATCCTTAACTTTGGCATACTTTAAATATATCACCTCAAAAACTTTCACACCTGATTTAAAAAAAGCATAACTTTCAATCTCAAGGTCAGAATTAAATTTCAAAATCACATCCCGCCCTTCCTTTTTTTCAAAAACTAAAAACTCATAATCTTCAAAACTTTGCGATTCAACTTCCCCAACTCTCGGACAGGCGATTAAAATGTCAACGAGTTCATCAATGGTTAAGTCAATCCCAAGATACTTTTGCAAATACTCACTAACCTTTCCTTGTAAAACGCGATCATTAAATCTATCTATAAGTTTAAAGTTATCCGCATAAATCTGAACTTCACCGAGATCTATTCCAAATATCGTTTCAATTTTAAGCATTAAAGTATCGGGTCTTCGTAAATTTACTTTTAATTTTGCAGAGTTTGAAAACTCAGGCGAGTCAATGGTAATGTTACCAGTTGCAGTCAATGACTTTACAAAGTTATCCCTTGCTTTTATTTTTTCAAAATAAATTTTTGAATCTTTGTAAGTCAACATTTTTTTTGATGGGGCACACGAGATGAGAAAAATTCCAAGAATTAAAAGAATGGGGAATTTACATCTGACCACGCTTTATTTTCTCTTTTAATTTTTCATTTGATGGGTTTTTATCAAGGGCTTTTTTCCAGTATTCCATCGCCTTTTCTTTATCTCCGAGTTTGAAATATACATCACCAAGATGCTCAACCACAACGGAGCTTCCTCCCTTTTCAACCGCTTTTAAAATATAGTCCCTTGCCTTTTCATAATCACCAAGTTTAAAGTAAACCCACCCAATTGTATCAAGATAAGAAGGGTTTTCAGGTTCTTGTTCAACTGCTTTCTTTGCCATCTCAAGGGCGATATCAAGTTTTTCGCCTCGTTCAGCAAGCGTATAGCTGTAATTGTTTAAAATAAGATGATTATCTGGACTAATTTTTAAACCAAGTTCATGAAGTGAATCAGATTTACTCACTTCACCAATAGCATCGTAAACGAGGGCAAGTGTGCTTATGACATCAATGTTTTTCGGGTCAAGCGAGAGAGCCCTCTCAAGTGGTTGAACTGCCTCACTATTACGCTCAAGCCGATGATATCCAAGCCCAAGGAGAAAGTTAAGGAAAAAATCATCTGGAAATTTTTCAACACCATCTTCCATTACTCTGATAAGTTCATCAAATTTACCCATCTCATAAAGCGCGATCCCAATCCCACGCCATGCTTCAACAATTTTAGGATTGATATCAACAACCTTTTTAAATTCATTAAAAGCGGTTTCGTTATCTTTTTCGTCCGACGCTATAATCCCAAGCAACCAGTGCGCTCTCCACTCGTTGGGATATTTTGAAGATAAATTTTTTAAAATCTCCTTTGCTTTGCCCTTTAAACTTACATCCTCACCAGCACTTTTAAATAAACTCTCAACCACCTGAAACTTTAACTCAAACCCAACGGAATCATCAGATACAACCTCATTTAAAATTTTTAAAGCATCATCCCTTTCCTTAAGCTGGAGTAAAACTTCACCATATCTTATCTTTGCCTGCACATCTGATGGTTTAAGTTCAATAAGTTCAGATAAAATTGATTTCGCTTTTTGAAGCTCCCCAGCGCTTATGTATGTTTCAGCTGTTAACTTACGAAGGTCATAATTTGATGGGTCAATCTCTATCATCATTTCAAGCGCATGCGCCGATTCTGAAAACCTACCAAGCCGAAAGGATAACTCAGCTATCCTTTGAAGAGCATTCCATTCCAATCCATAATTTTCAATGATCTTATTGTAAAGCTCAAGT
>NZ_CZVH01000068.1:0-10741 GCF_001458555.1 Candidatus Kryptobacter tengchongensis
AGGGATTTGCTCTTTCAGTTGGGACAGGTATAAATCTTCCATTTTTGGAATTTAATATAGCAACAGGGCATTTAAATGAAGTTATGGCTGGGGGTGATTTAAGACATTTCTCGGTTGCAACCGAGCTAAGATTAAAGTTTTAAATGAAGCTGACGCAGGCATCAATGCCTGCGTCTTTTTTATAATTTTAAAATCCTTCTAATTTCTCGCTCAACGAGAAAAGGGTTTTCATCAATGAAGTGTCTTGAAAATTGTCTTGACCTTTTTATTGTGTTAAAATCAATCTCTGCAAAAATTAAATCTTCTTCAAAAAATTTTGCCACTGAGACAACCTCACCATCTGAGTTCACAACTTCTGAACCTCCCCAGAAATTAACGCCATCTTCATATCCAACCCGATTACTGAAAAGAAGATAAAGGCTTAGCAAACGTGCATAGGTTTTGTGATGTTCTGAGTTGATTTTGTAGTTTGAAAGTTCTTCGGAATCCCCAGATATACGAGTTGGGCTTGCAGCAAGCCCTGCTATCACGGTTGCTCCATCAATCGCAAGTAAATAAGGAAGTGAAATATGCCACAAGTCCTCACATATCAAAACACCAAGCCGTCCAATTTTGGTATCAAAAGCACGAACTTCGTTCCCATTTGAAAAATATCGCATTTCTTCAAACATCCCATAAGTCGGAGGATAAATTTTCCTGTGAATGTGCTTTATCTCGCCATCTTCAAAAACGAACGCAGAGTTATAAATGCCATAATTTTCCCCTTCTTCAACACCCCCAGCAATTATGATTATCTCCTTGCTTAATTTCTTTAAATCATCAAGTGCATTGGATTTAAATGGATTAACAGCAATTTCAACATTTATGTCACGTAAGGTATAACCTGTTAAGCTGAGTTCGGGAAATAAAATTAACTTAGCGTTTTCTTTCACCGCTTGCTGAATATAATAGATATGTTTTTCAATGTTTCTTTTCAGATCCCCAAGAACACAGTCAATTTGTGCAACCGCCACAGTATGCTTCATTTAAAGAATTAACTTTGTTTTTGTTTAATTTAAAAAATCTGCCAACTAATTCCCATTTTAACTTTCACCTCGTTTCAAAATTCTACCACCTGTTTTTCCCGTCAGCTCCTCATTATCAATTGTTAAAACCCCATTGACCCATAAATAAACAACACCTTCAGAGTATTGGTGTGGATTTTCAAATGTTGCTTTATCTTTAAACTTTTTATAATCAAAGACAACAATATCAGCGTAATAACCTGGTCTTATTAAACCTCTTTTAAAAAGCTTCAACCTCAACGCTGGTAGAGAAGTCATCTTTCTTATAGCTTCTTCAAGAGTTAACAGACCAAGCTCTCTAACATATTTTGAAATAACTCTTGGAAATGTCCCATATGTTCTCGGGTGTGGAAATCCCATTCCTGGCTTTGCAACGCCACCATCTGTTGCAATCATCGTCCACGGAAACCGCATAATCCTTTGTAAATCTTCTTCATTAAGGGAATGATAAATTGCCGTTGAACCACCATTTTCAACTATTTCAATTACAAGCTCACTTGCGTTTTCAAAGTTCGGTTCAAGATTTTTCTCTTTTAAAATTTGAGCAAGTGTTTTGCCCTGATATTCAGGTTTCCATCTACAACTTCCAATTTGAATGTTTGCTGGGTCACCACTTCCCCGATCGCTTTTCATATTTTCAATTATGCCTTGTTTGATTAATTGTCTCAACTCTGGATTTTCCAGCCTCTCAAGAAGTTTCTCATTTCCACCTTCCATCGCCCACCCTGGGATCAACACAGTTATCCCTGTGTGTGTTGCTGTATAGGGATATTGATCAAGAGTTATATCAATCCCTTCTTCCCTTGCTCTTTCAATCCTTAACAAGGTTCTTAAACTCATTCCCCAATTTGCACGACCAACTATTTTGTGATGGGTAATTTGAACAGGAATTTTTGCCTCTTTACCAATTTTTATCGCCTCCTCAATTGCATCAAGTATTTTATTTGATTCATTTCTCATATGGGTTATGTAAATTCCGCCAAATTCTGAAGCAACTTTTGCAAGCTCAATTATTTCGTCAGTATCTCCAAAAGAACCCGGTGGATAGATGAGCCCTGTTGACAATCCGAAAGCACCTTCCTTCATCGCTTCTTCAACAAGTTTCTTCATCTTGTTAAGTTCCTCCTTTGTCGGTTTCCTGTTTTCCCACCCCATGATTGAATCCCTCACTGTTCCATGCCCGATGAAAAAGCCAATGTTTGCTCCAAGAGGTAACTTTCCAAATTCCTCAAATGCAATTCTTAAAGGCAAAGGCGAAGAGCCATCATTTCCTTCAATTACGGTTGTGATCCCCTGCCTAAGTAAATTCTCCATTGTCGGCTCAAACATCAACCCACCCCTTGCGTGTGAGTGAATATCAATAAATCCCGGAGCAAGATATAAACCATCAGCGTTTATAACCCTCTTTGCCTTGTTTTTATCAAGTTTAAAACCAACATCAACAATTTTATCATCCTTTATTCCAACATCCCCAACAAACCACGGTGCACCCGTTCCGTCAACTATCCTCGCCCCCTGAATAAGATAATCATACTCAAACCCCTGTGAAAAAAGATAAACACTTAAAGTGAGAAGATAAAGTATAAGTCGCATAAACATACGGCGAGATCACTTTTTTATTAAATTTAAATATAGGTTTGAACAAAAATCAAGCCTGAAAAATTAACCTTCGCACATTAAATTTTGTCTTGCATAGATTTCATCAACGATAAATCTTGCTTTTTCCCTCCAAAACATATCACTTTTTATCGTTTCCCTCTGCCTTTTTACAAAATTTTCATCCTTCGCAAGTTCAACCCCCATATCAAGATATTTTAAAAACTCCATCTCATCACCAGCGATAAAAATGGAATCAACCAGCCTGCTTTGTATGCTTATCTTCGTCGCAACGATAGGTTTACCCAAATATATGTACTCGTAAATTTTCATCGGGTCATTTGAAAGTGTGAATTCGTTGACTTTGTGGGGGACAATGCAAACATCAAATGAACCTATATAGCGCGAAAGATCACTGTAATGTTTATCACCAATGAAATAAATGTTTTGATTTCTTTTCAATTTTCTGATCATCCTGCTGACATTGCCATACTTACCGCCAACAAATATAAAGTTGTAATTTTTTCTTTCCTTTGCTATACGCTCTACAAGTTCAAAGTCAATTCTATCTGAAATGACGCCAACATAGCCAATTCTTGGATTTTTAATTTTTCTAATATCTTCAGGGATGACCCCATCAAAGTTTAAATTTTCATCAACCCCATTTGGCAAAACGAAAATTTTCCCATTTGAGAGCGGATAATTCTCAAGAAAAAAATTTTTTATATTCTCATTCACACAAAAAATTAAATCCGACTTTGACGAAATCCATTCAAAACTTTCAAAGATGTACTTTTTCAAATTTTTAAATTCGGGATGAAAACAAAAGTTATCCATAACATCAAAAGCGAAAACCTTTGGTTTTATCGCCTCAACAAATTTATTAGCGAATGGGTTAAACGAAATAACCGAGAAATCTGCAAACCCAAGTTGCTTTAGCAAATCATGAAACTTTTCAATAAACTTTTCACTTCCATAAACTTTGTCAAACCACAGATGTTTCAACTTTACCTGCTCCAAACCAACAGTAAAAAATTCAAAAATAAAAATTTTCTCCCCTAAACCACTCACATTAACAACTGACTTTTCACCTCCACTAATTTTAAATTTCAATGCTTGAAAAAAATTCAACATTGAACGTGGTCGTTCAACAATGACAACCTTATCTATCCTTTCATCTCTTACGATTTCAAGAAACAAATGCTGATCTCTGCTTCTAAACCCGTAAATTCTCCCCTTCAAAAAATCGTTGTATGGAACTATGACAAGATTAATTTTTCTCATTTCTTAAGGTATGTCAATTTATAAACTAAAACTTCCTTTTCCGTAAGACAGTAAAGCAAAGAACCTTGACAAGCGATGTCATAAATTTCCTCATCGGAGTGAATTTTTCCTATGAACTTACCCCTTGTATCAAACACAAAAATATCATTCCCATCAGCGACATAAATCAACGAGTCAGCGAACAATCCGGTTGGATTTTTAAGGTATTCATTTCCGAACTTTCTCAAGAAATTTCCATAGTAGTCGTAGATTAAAACATAATTTTCATCAAGCACAGATATCAGATTTTGGGATGTGATTGCTATTTGAATTGGCTTTATAAGTTTACCGGCGCCAGCCTCAATGCCACCGAAAGTTTTTTCAATTTTATTAAATTTGTTAATTTTTACGCACCTTAAATTTTCTTCATCTATTATAAAAATTTCTCCAAATTTTGAAAGGGCTATGGATTTTGGAAAGCCAAAAAACTTCCCCCCATCTGACTCACCCTGCAAGGTTGCGATGAAGTTTAAATTTTTATCAAACCTTTGAACCCTGTGGTTGTTGTAATCAGCCACATAAATCGCAATCCCACTTCCAGCGTCAACATCATATGGTTGATCAAATTCAAGCTCACCCCAACCATAACCTGATATTTCCCGGATTAACTTCCCATCCTTTGTAAATTTTTTCACCGAGTTATTACCTGTGTCAGCGATATAAACTTCACCCGTTGGGCTTAACGATATACCACGTGGATTATTCAGATTTCCAAATTTAAAAAGAAATTTCGCCTCAATTTGAATTTGCGTGATCAATTCCAGGATGAGAAATGAAAGAAAAAGTAGAAAATCCATTCTTAAAATCTGTAATGAAATTTTACTCTTCCAGGTAAAATTTGAATTGAGAGTTCGTCCCCGACATCAAAATTATAAAGATGTGCGTCAACATAGGCATCAACAATGTTTGCAAGGTAAAGCACAAAAATATATATTCCGAACAAATCACGCTGATCCCTGTAGAAATCTCTCAACCTTTTATACCTATAATCCCCGCCTGATGTTTGAACACTTTGCATGAAAAGATCACGATAATATCTGTAATTTTTATCATTTTCTCTCAACTCATACACAAAATAGCCAGCAAGTCCGTAAATAATTGGTATCTTCCAGTAAGATCCGTTGTAAAATTGCCCAAGCCCTGGGAGTATGGCGCTCATCAGCATTGCTTTTGTCGGGGACTTGACATTTGACTTTTTAAAATTTTTAAGCGTGTCGGTTTGAGAAAATCCGATTAGATTTACAAATAAAATCAAAATTAAAATTTTTAACCTCATTTTGACTGCCTTCTAACAGCTATTAAATCAATTTCTATTTTCACATCTCTTGGTAAACGGGAAACCTCAACCGTTGTTCTCGCTGGCGGAGAATTTTTGAAGTATTCTGAATAGATTTCATTCATAGCCGAAAACTCATTTAAATCTCTCATATAAACGGTAACTTTTACAACATCGTCAAATGTTGCACCAGATGCTTCAAGAACCGCTTTTAAATTCTCAAGCACTTGCTTTGTTTGTTCCTTTATATCCCCCTGAACAACTTGATTTGTTTTTGGATCAATTGGTATTTGTCCAGCGGTAAAAATAAAATCTCCAGCAATTACTGCCTGGCTGTAAGGTCCAACTGGCTTTGGCGCCTTTTCAGTATAAACTATTTTCTTTTCCACCTTTCCTCCAGATATTGTTATTAGTGAAAATAGAACACAAATGGCAAAAATTGTAAATGTTAACTTCATAAAACTTTACTTTGAATGTTTTTCTATTATCTCAAAAAGTTCAAGCAACCTTTCAAAATCATCACTTGAGTAAAATTCAATAACTATCTCACCCTTGCTATTCCCCGTTTGCTTAATTTTTACTTGTGTCCCAAAAATTCTTTTCAATTTTGATTCAATATCCCTTAAACCTGCAGATGCGTGGGTTTTCTTTTTCTGGGCTCTTTCTTCAAGATCTTTACCTTTTAGCAAATCTCTAACTGCCTTTTCAACTTTCCTGACGGACCATCCCTGCTTCACAATTTTATTCCAGATTTCAATCTGAAGTTTTCTACTAGGAATATTTATCAGTGCTCTTGCATGCCCCATCGTTATCTCGCCTTTCTTCAAACTCTCCTGAATCTGTTCTGGAAGTTTCAGCAACCTTATAAAATTTGCTACGGTTGTCCTATCTTTGCCAATCTTCTTAGCGATTTCCTCCTGTGTATAACCAAGCTCTTCAATCAACCTTTGATATGCTTTAGCAATTTCAATCGGGTTTAGTTTCTCCCTTTGTATGTTTTCAATTAATGCAAGCTCAAGGAGTTCCTTTTCCGATTCAACTTCAATTATATACGCAGGGATATGTGTAAGCCCTGCCTCTGCAGATGCTTTTACTCTTCTTTCACAGGCGATAAGTTCATACATTCCCCCTGGCAATCTTCTGACAGTTATTGGCTGAATTACTCCTTTTTCAATTATTGATTGCTTCAATTCTTCAAGTGATGTTCTATCAAAACTTTCTCGCGGTTGATATGGATTTGGCTTTATCTTTGATATTTCAATTTTAGCAATTACGCCAACAGATTGCCCATCATCAAATCGCAAATCTTTTGAATCAATACTTATCTCCCGAGTTGCAGAACGAGGTATTAAAGCATCAAGCCCCCTGCCTAATCTTTGCTTGCTCATACCTGCCCCATTGTTTCTTGCCTTTTAAGTCCTTCTATTTTTTCTGTTTTTTCATTTCTTTTTATAATCTCTTCTGCTACCTTCGCATAAGAGATCGCCCCGGGTGATTTCGCATCATAAAGTAAAATCGGTTTCCCATGACTTGGGGCCTCGCTTAATTTTATGTTTCTTGGAATCTTTGCCTCAAAAACCCTATCCCTGAAATATCTTTTTATCTCGTCAGCGACCTCATTTGACAACCTTAATCTGCTATCATACATTGTCAAGAGAACACCTTCAATATCCAGTTTCGGATTTAACCTCTCCTTGACAATTTTAATTGTATTAAGAAGTTGACCAAGACCTTCAAGCGGTAAATACTCACATTGAACTGGAATTAGAACGGAATCAGCTGCGGTGAGCGCATTTAAGGTCAAAAGCCCAAGAGATGGTGGACAATCAATCAAAATATAATCATATCTGTTTCTCAACCTTTCAATCGCCTTTGCAAGGATTCTTTCCCTACCTTGAAATTCAATGAGTTCATATTCACTTCCAACCAGTTCTATTTTTGATGGGATCAGCTCAAGAAATTTTAAATACGGATCAGAAAAACTAACAATGGCATCTTCTGCTCTTATTTTGCCAAGCAAAACCTCATAAATTGTTTTTTCAAATTCAGGTTCAACACCAAGGGAACTTGTGGCATTTGATTGGGGGTCAATATCAATTAAAAGTGTCAACTTTTCAAGTGCAGCAAGATATGCAGCGACATTTACAGCTGTTGTCGTTTTCCCAACACCGCCTTTTTGATTAGCAATTGCGATAACCTTTCCCATTGTGATTTCGGTTTACTTTTTCAGCTCAACACTTTTAATCTAACAAATCCAAAACAAATCTTCAAATTGCATCTTCACCCGTTTCTTCTGTCCTTACCCTTATTACCTCCTCAACTGGGTAAATGAAAATCTTTCCATCCCCAACCTGTCCTGTTTTCGCTGCCTTTATTATGGTGCTGACAATTTTATCAACCATATTATCCGGGGCTACAATTTCAATTTTTATCTTTGGCAAGAAATCAATTTTATACTCAGCTCCCCTGTAAAGTTCAGTATGTCCCTTCTGTCTTCCGTATCCCTTAACCTCAGTTATAGTCATTCCACGAACCCCAATTTCCGAAAGCGCTTCTTTAACATCATCAAGTTTGAATGGTCTTATAATCGCCTCTATTTTTTTCATAACTCAAATTGATTTATCTTCTAAATACACTTATAATTGCTGCGATTCCGCCAGCTGCAAGACCTATATCTCTTAAAATTGCAAGTATATCCTTTATCACATCAATTGAACCACCGGGGACAACCACAGTATCACCAGGCAAAAGCAACGGGCTTGGTTCCCCATCTTCAATAATTTTTTCAACATTGACTTTTATAACTTTTTCAACGATGGTGGTATCTTCACGAACGCTACGAACGATCTTAACATCCTTTAGCTTTGCTTCTTTTAAAGGACCACCACCGTAGGAAATTAATTGAACAAGGTCTGTTGAACTTGGAACCTCATATCTTCCAGGATTTCTCACGAATCCCCAGAGATTTACAGTGATAGTAAGTTCTCCTGTTTTGCCAACAAAATAATATGCACTTGAACCTCCGCCTGTTACAATTCTCGGGCTTTCAAAAAGCTGGGAGAATGAAGTCGTTACAAAAATTAAAGATAAAAAGATTATTTTTCTTAACATATCTTCGGCTCACCTCCGTTATTTTTATTTGACATTAAAAACACCCCAGTTGGATTTTGAACCAGCATTTTGTCCAAACTGAACTCTGTCAACTCGCCATTTGTATTGACGCCCGGATACAAGGTTTTCTCTTGCTCTTGAATCAATGTTAAATTTAACCCAGAAATCACTAAAACTTCCATATCTATAAATCCAGATAATGCTATCCGTTTGAGCATTTTTTACCCTTATTACAAAATCACCGCCACCGTTAGGGTCATCCCACCTAAAAATAAGTGTATCCGCACTAACCTGTGAATTATTTCCGGGCGAGAGCAATCTTGGCTTATGATATAGTTCAAAAGAAATTGTATCGGATGGTTGACTTTCCACATTATCACGATTATATGCTCTGACATAGTAGTAATAAACCTTACGAACTTCAACATTTATATCAATGAAAAATGTATCCGCAATCCCCGCCTGTGCTCTCACATCATAATAAAATTTGAATTCAACTTTGTCCCCCCTCATCTCTCCACGATAAATTTTATAACCTGATGAATTTGCAACCTTGCTCCAGATTATTTTTATCCCGTTAACCTCTGGAATAGCCCCGCTTCCAATATCTGATTCATCCAAAGGGTCAGGCACAGGATAAATTTTCGGTTTATCAGGAACAGGCAAACTTTCACGAGTTGGACTGCACGAGAAAAATAAAGCAATGAGCAAAAAAATTATTTGAATTTTTAACCTCATAACCTTTTCAAAATTTTGTCAATAATTAAAGAGCCACTTACTCTATGAACCGCTCCAAGTTCATGTGCAAGAAAAGCATAATCAACAATTAAAAAATCAATTTTTAGACCCGCACCAATTGTTAAATTTTCGGCATTTTTCCCAAAGCGAACAAAGAGCAAATCCCTGTAATCATATTCAATCCCATATAATCTGTCTGTAAGATAAGAATTTTGACTACCATATGCAACTGTAATTTTCCCAGAAATGAAATTAACGGGCAAAGTATAAGCAAGTCCGAACATAACCGTTGATTCAACGAGGTGTTCTCTTCTTGTGCTCCATGCAATTTTTGTTTTTCCGATATCCTTAAGGGCAAGTGAAATTGAAACATCGCCCATATTCTCCCTTTGTAAGAAATCATCCATGCTGAACCTGAACATAAAGCCAACATCAAACCCAAACCCAGTTCCTCTCTCAAAACCAAGTTTCTGATTTATAAATTTAAAGTTTATCCCAACTGGCAAAGAAACAGGAAGTTTGTATCTTGACCAACCAAAGTTTATGTCAAATTTAAACTCCTTTGAGAATGAAAAATAAAACGCATCTTCAACATCGCTGAAAAACCCCTCACCTGTGTAGTTTTTGACAAGATTTTCTCTATCTATCGGGGTTTCAATGCCTGTAAAATCAGGTCTCAACGGTATATCATCAACGCTTAACCTCACCCAATTGATCGCAAGACCAAGACCTTGAAAATTTTGTATGAAACCAAGATGGAAAAAAGAAGCAAGCGGATTTGTAATTCCACCAAATTGAGATGAATACATAAAGGATAAAATTCCACTCCCAGATATAGCAACTCCAGCGGGGTTATAGTAAAACGAAGACCCATCATTTGCAATTGCTATAAAGGCACCACCCATCCCAAGCGCCCTCGCCCCAACGGGAATCCTCAAAAATTCACCAGCATATTTTGAATTGTCCGAATACGCAAATGAAAAAAACAACAAAGTAAAAATTATTTTTGATAACCAAATTTTCATATCACCTTACCCTTGCAATTTTTCCAGTAAAGTTTTGAACCTTGCCACCTCTTTTTACCGAAAATTTATAAAAATAAACACCATTTGCAACTTCATTGCCGTCTCTATCAGTTCCATCCCACCATATCTCATGATAACCGATTGAAGTCGGTATGCCAGTCCCACCAACTTGAAATCCATAAACCTCAACTGGCTCCGATGATGGAAATTTAAAATTCCGAATTAACCTACCGGCGACGGTGTAAATTTTAAATTCAACCTCTTCAACCGGAGAACCAAAAATCTCATAAGCAAAAAATGTTCTATCTGAAAATGGATTCGGGAAATTGCCATAAATCTTGACATCAAAATTTAAAACAACTTTAAATGAAACCTTTACCTCATCAGACCAATTCCCATTAACATCTCTCACAGCAAAACTTCCCCAGTGTTCTCCTTCTGTTAACTTTGGACTTAATTTAACAAATAAACTTTTCGGATTTGGAATGGTATCGGGAATTACAATATCAGAATAATTTACATCTTTCCCGTCAATTTTGAATTTTAAAGATTCTCTTGAAACATCAACCCCCTCATCATCTTCAATTAAAATGTTGAAAACTGGATTT
>NZ_CZVH01000069.1:0-10579 GCF_001458555.1 Candidatus Kryptobacter tengchongensis
CCCCGGTGCGTTCGCTGAAATTGAAGTTATACTTGAGGAAATACCCAATGCAATCTTAATACCAGCCGAAGCCGTAATCCCAAGTACTGAAGGAAACAGCGTATTTGTTTTTAATTCTGGAAGAGCACTTGAAAGAAAAATTGAAACTGGAATCAGAACCGAAAGGTTTATACAGGTAAAATCAGGACTTCAACCCGGAGATACTGTTTTAACGACAGGGCTTTTACAATTAAAATCTGGATTCAAAGTAAGAATTTCCGAAATTGAATAAAATCTAAATGGAGATAAAGTCATGGGGATTTCATCACTTAGCATAAGGCATCCCGTTTTATCAATTGTTATATCTCTTGTCATTTTAATTTTTGGGATCATTTCATATTTCTATCTTGGTGTAAGAGAATATCCAGCGGTTGATCCACCTGTCATAACCGTGACAACAAGCTATCCAGGTGCAAATCCAGAAATTGTTGAATCCCAAATAACGGAGCCGCTTGAGGAGTCAATAAGTGGAATTGCCGGGATAAGAACACTTACATCCGTTAGCAGTTATGGGAGAAGCACAATAAGAGTTGAATTCACAGTTGATCAAGACCTTGAATCCGCAGCAAATGATGTCAGAGATAGAGTTTCACGAGCGATGCGTTTGCTTCCACCCGATGTTGACCCCCCTGTTGTGCAAAAAGCAGATGCTGATGCCTTTCCAATAATCGTTTTAACCATCCAAAGCGACAAAAGAAACTTGCTTGAGTTAACAGATATCGCAAACAACATTTTCAAAGAAAGATTGCAAACTATCCCTGGGGTAAGCGAGGTGAGAGTCTGGGGCGAGAAAAAATACTCAATGCGGATATGGATGGATCCAATTAAACTTGCTGCATATCATTTAACCCCGCTTGATGTAAGAAATGCCTTAACAAGAGAAAACATTGAACTTCCAGCTGGGAGAATTGAAGGAAAAACGACTGAATTAACAATAAGAACAATCGGAAGACTTCAAACACCTGAGGACTTCAACAATTTGATAATAAAAGAATCTGAAGGCAGAATTATAAGATTAAAAGATGTCGGATATGCCGAGCTTGCCCCCGAAAATATAAGAACGATTATGAAAGGTAAAGGCGGAATCCCGCAAGTTGGGGTCGCTATCATCCCACAGCCAGGGGCAAATCATATAAACATAGCAAATGAATTTTACAAGAGAATTGAACAACTCAAAAGAGAAATTCCTGAGGACATACAACTTGGAATTGGCTTTGACACAACAAAATATATAAGACGTTCAATTGCTGAGGTAAGGGAAACGATTTTAATAGCCTTTGGTCTCGTTGTTGTGATAATTTTCTTTTTCCTTCGGGAATGGAGAGCAACCTTAATTCCAATAATCGCAATCCCTGTTTCATTAATCGGTGCGTTTTTTATAATGTATCTTGCAAACTTTTCAATAAATGTTTTGACATTGCTTGGGCTTGTCCTTGCTATAGGCATGGTTGTTGATGACGCCATCGTTGTGCTTGAAAACATCTATTCAAAAATTGAAAAAGGATTTAATCCATATGAAGCTGGCGTGCGTGGGATAAAAGAGATATTTTTTGCAGTAATTGCAACTACAATAGCTCTTGTTGCTGTATTTATGCCTGTGATCTTTATTCAAGGATTTACGGGAAAGTTATTCAGAGAGTTTGGGGTCGTGATAGCAGGTTCAGTTGTAATCTCTTCGCTTGTTGCCCTAACTCTTTCACCTATGTTAAGCGTGAGATTTCTAAGAAAAGAGCATTCAAAGTTTTACTGGAAGACTGAACTATTTTTCAGTAAATTAATGAATCTTTACAGGGGTTCGCTTGACAAATTTATGAAAAAAAGATGGCTTGCCTTTGTGATAATGGGGATATCAGCGATTGCGATTATAATTTTTGGCACAAGCTTATCATCCGAGCTGGCTCCACTTGAAGATAGAGGTATGCTCAACATAAACGCAACAGCACCTGAAGGGACATCATACCAACAGATGGGAAAATACATGGATGAACTTTTAAAACTTGTTGAAGAAACAGTCCCGGAAGCCGAGGCAATTTTTGCCATAACATCACCAGCTTGGAGAGGAACAGGTTCAAATACCGGTTTTATGCGAATAAGATTGAGTGAAAAAGATAAAAGGGAAAAAAGCCAACAAGAAATAGCTAATGAATTAACAAAAAAACTTAGACAATTGACAGGAATAAGAGCTTATGTATCCCAGGAACAAACGATAGGGGTAGCTCGTGGTGGATTGCCAGTCCAATTCGTAATCCAAGCTCCAAACTTTGAAAAGCTAAAACAATTTCTACCAAGATTTCTGGATGAAGCAAGCAAACGCCCAGAATTTACCATCATTGATGTTGATCTTAAATTCAATAAACCAGAATTAAAAGTCAAAGTAAATCGCGAAAGAGCAAAATCACTTGGTGTCTCAACTTCAGATGTCGCTCAAACGCTTCAGCTTGCCTATAGCGAACAGAGATTAGGTTTCTTCACAATTGGTGGAAAACAGTATCAAGTTATCGGTTCAATCGTAAAAGAAAGTGCTGAAAAACCAGCGGATCTAAAGTCAATATATGTGCGAAATAACGAGGGGAAATTAATTCAACTTGACAATTTGGTAATTATTGAAGAAGAAGCAAATCCACCCCAACTTTACAGATTTAATCGTTATATTTCAGCCACTGTCTCCGCAGGGCTTGCCCCAGGGAAAACAATCGGCGACGGAATTAAAGCAATGCAAGAAATAGCAGATAAAACCCTTGATGAAACATTTCTAACAGACCTCGCAGGTCCCTCAAGGGATTATGCCGAAAGCTCATCAAGCTTAGCCTTTGTCATGATCCTTGCACTTATACTTACATATTTAGTTCTCTCTGCTCAATTTGAAAGCTTCCTTGACCCATTGATCATCATGTTCACTGTTCCGCTTGCTCTCGCAGGAGCTTTATTTTCATTGTGGTATTTCAATCAAACACTTAACATTTTCAGCCAAATTGGACAGATAATGCTCGTTGGACTCGTAACAAAAAACGGAATTTTAATAGTTGAATTTGCAAACCAGAGAAAAGCAATGGGACTTGCTAAAGTTGAAGCCGTTAAAGATGCAGCTGTTCAAAGGTTCAGACCAATTCTCATGACAAGCTTGACCACAATACTTGCCTTTGTTCCAGTAGCACTTGCACTTGGAGCTGGCGCAGAAAGCAGAAGATCAATGGGTATAGCAGTGATTGGTGGATTAATCTTTTCAACAGTGCTAACACTCTATGTGATACCTGCGATTTATTCATATCTCTCAAAAGAAAGAAAAACTGAGGAACTTAAAATTGAAGAACAGCCATCTGAAATTGAACTTGCACAGGTTAATAACAGTGGGATAAAATGAGAACTTTTTGAATGCCAAAGACAAAAACAAAAAATTCGTTTTTAAAGCTATGAGAAAAATTTTCATCTTGCTCTTGAGCTTTGCTTCACTTCTAAATCTACATGCCCAGGAACTGCTAACACTTGAAGAAGCAATAAATCTCGCCTTAAAAAACAATCATGATATAAAAATCTCAAATAACGCCTTTGAAATTGCACTTAACAATTTCTCGCTCGGAAACGCTGGATTTCTCCCAACAGTTGATTTAAATTCTGGCTATAGCAAAAGCTCAAACAACACAAGACAGGAATACTTTGACGGAAGATCAATAAACAGAACAGGTGCAATTTCAAGTTCGCTTAATCTTGGCGTCACGCTTAATTGGACAATTTTTGATGGTTTCTCCAGCATTATCAATTACAATAAACTGAAAGAGACAAAAAACCTTGTTGAAATAACTTCAATTGTAACATCAGAGGAGATCATCACAAGCGTCATGTTTGCTTACTATGATATTTTAAGACAAAAGGAAATTCTTAAAGCCCTAAAAGAAGGTATAGCAATTTCCGAACAAAGGGTAAAAATAGCGGAAGAAAAATATAAAGTTGGAACTGCTTCAAAAACGGAATTTCTTCAGGCAAAAGCAGATTTAAATGCGGATCGGAACACACTTTTAAGACAAGAAATTGAACTTAAAAATGCAAAGGTTAATTTAAATTTATTACTCGGTAGAGATCCAAACATTGATTTTGATGTGGTTGATACAATTAAAATAAAAAAACTTTCGGTTGATGATTTACTATCAAAAGCGAATCAAAACAACCGTTTAATCTCCATTTCTCAAAGAAACATGGAAATTGCAAAATTAAATCTATTAAACACAAGGGCGAAATTATTTCCGAGGGTTAATTTCTTCATTGGATATAACTTTACACGTTCTAAATCGCAAGCTGGATTTATCGCCTCAAATCAAAACCTTGGATTAAATTACGGTTTAAGCTTTTCTTTCAATCTCTTCAACGGCTTCAATTCTTTAAGAGAATATGAAAATTCCAGGATTGAGGTGCTCAACAGTGAAATAAAACTTGAGCAGATCAAAAACGCTGTAAAAGCGCAAATTTTGAAATTTTACGAAAGTTATAGCACGAGTTTAAAGTTAATTGAATTTGAAAAGGAAAACCTTGAAATAGCAAGAGAAAATGTTGACATAGCAATAGAAAGATATCGCCTTGGCGCTCTGACGCCCCTTGAACTAAGAGAGGCACAGAAAACATACATTGATGCAGAAAGTAGGCTAATTTCAGCTCTTTATCAAGCTAAAATCGCTGAGATAAATCTTTTGAAATTAAGCGGGGAATTATTTGAATAATCAGATTGTATCTTTTGTCCTGTTTTTTTAAATTTTAAACGCATTTTCTGGAGGGGTGCCGGAGTGGATGATCGGGGCGGTCTCGAAAACCGCTATCCCGCTAAAAGCGGGATCGTGGGTTCGAATCCCACCCCCTCCGCTTTTAATTACACCTGCTCATACAAAATAGTTAAAGAAACCCACACACCGAGTTTATCGCGATTCATCACTACACTGGCTGACTTAAAAATTCAAAATACCGCTTTATAAATGCTCACTTAAATCACAAAAAATTGGATTAACAAGCCGAACATAATCACTCATCTTCATCTTCACAACATCGTTATGTGTTCCAGCGTTGAAACTTATCTCATCATTTGCCCTAAGTTTTTCATCAGCATAAACAGGAACATCATACAAATTTCCAAATGGTGGCATAGCTCCAGTTTCGCAATCAGGAAACAACTGTCTAAATTCTTCTTCAGTCGCAAGGCTTAAATTTTCAACATTTAAAGCACCTTTAGCTTTTTCAAAATTCACTTTGTGATCTGCAGGGATAACAAGCATAAAAAATCTACTGTTTGACTTAACAATTACACATTTTGCAAATTCTTTTCCTTTGATGTGAACGCTTGCAGCAATCTCCTGTGAAGTGAATGCAGTTGAATGAATAATGGTGACATATTTCACCCCGTTTGAATCAAGATAATTTTTTAACCTTTCACATATAGCCATGAGAGACCTCCATCTTAAGTTATAATCCACCAGCAGGTCAAGCAAAGGAAAACTTCAACCAAACTAAATTTACCCTTAAAGACTCAAAAAATCAATCACTCCCCCCAGATGCTGGAGAGCCAGTGTAAATTATTATCTTTTGTCCCTCTTTTATAAGGTTACCTTTCAAACGGTTCCACTTTTTAATTTCCCCAACACTAACATTATATTTCTCTGCGATTGAATATAAAGTATCCCCCTTTCTGACACGATAGATAATCTTGTCCTCGTCTAATAGTCCTCTTGCATTACTTTTTCTGCTGACCGATGTTATTTTATTTTGTCTAAAACTTTCACTATAACCTGAACTAAGTCTGGAAATATCAGGTATTAGGATAACCTGACCAACTCTTAAAGCACGAGGATTAACTTTTGGATTAAAACTGTAGAGAATGTTTAATGGGACATCATATCTTCTTGCAATTTTATTAAGAGTTTCGCCCCTTTTCACAGTATGAACGATGAACTTTCTTTTCTCTTCGTCGGGCAAAGATTGATAATTTGCGATAAAAATTTCTTTCTTCCCTTTTGGAATTTTTAAGTTGTATTTATGCGGTGGTGTATATCCACGAATGAGCTCAGGGTTTAATTCAAGTAAAGTTTCAAGGTCGGTTTCAGCACATTCAGCAATTTTCTTCAAGTTAACGCTTGCATCAACTATGACCTCATCGTATTCAATCTGTTCATCAATTGGAGTTGGTGGTTGGAAACCATATTTTTGAGGTTCAAGTGCAATCAAAGTTACAGCTATATACTGTGGGACATAATTTCTTGTTTCCCTTGGCAGATATTTCCTTATCTTCCAGAAATCGGCAATACCCGCTTTTCTTATAGCTCTTTGAACCTTACCAGCACCTGAATTATACGCTGCTATTGCAAGATGCCAATCACCGAACAATTCGTATAAATCTTTCAAATGTTGTGCTGCTGCTCGTGTTGATTTTTCGGGATTTCTTCTTTCGTCATACCACCAATTTGCCTCAAGCCCATATAATTTCCCCGTCCCCTTAATAAATTGCCATATTCCAACAGCTCTTGCTCTTGAAATAGCAAACGGGCTCACTCCGCTTTCAATCATGCAAAGGTAAATCAATTCCTCTGGTAGTTCATATTCTGCAAAAATTCTTTTGAACATCGGAAGATATTTCCCCAATCTACTTAACCACAACTCCATAAAATAGCGACCCTCGTTTTGAAAATAATCAAGATATCCTTGAACATAATCATTTATGACAAGTGGAATCGTGGTCTTAAGTTCTGGTATCTCTTCAAGTTTTAACTCAACCTTTGAAGTGTCAACTGCCTCAGCTATTTGATTAAGTTTATCTTGAATGTTTGAAATGTATTCCTGAAGGGAAGTTTCTTGAAAAAGCGAATCAAATTTTGAAATATATTTTTGATAAAGCGAAAGCAATTTTGAGCTTATGACTTCAAAGTCCTTGTTAAATTCAATCTCACTTGTTTTTGAAACCTCTTCAAGTTTTTCAATTGCCGAATGAACAACGCTAACTGCGGATATCGTATCACCTTGATGAATATATTCAAGGGCGAGTTCGTAATCTCTTTTTATCTCGCTTAAAAGTTTTGATGTCGTCAAAGAATCGTAAATTAAGATGTCATTCTTTAAAAGTTCTCTCCGCGTAAGTGATGTATTAGTGGAGGTGTCAGGCTCAACAATAGATACAGAATCGGACACTACACAAACATTGGATGTATCTGCGGAATTTTCAAACTGTGTCTCTCTTACAGTCACATCCTTAACAGCGCAACTATAAAGAAAGAGAGAAAGCAGTAAAAATTTTCTGTGCATCTCACCTCCACGATTTTTATAAATTTTCATCTGCAGTTAAGATATTAATTTAAAAAGACAAAATCAAGATTTTTGATTTACCGTTCCATTCAAATAAGTTCTTTTGACGAAATTTTCACCGCCAGATTTCAAATTGTTTTTTAGCGACTCTTAACTTATATTTTATCAAGCAAAAAACGAGAAAAATTTTAAATGGATAAATTTCAAAAGTTTAACGCAAGCAACATACTTGTTTGTCGGACAGATAAAATTGGAGATGTTATATTGACTTTGCCAGTTGTAAATGCCCTCAAAGAGTTTTACGGTGCCAAAATAACTTTTCTTGCAAGCGAATATACAGCTGAAATTCTTGAAGGACACAGGGCAATTGATGAAGTGATGCTTTATAAACCTGATGAGAATGTTTTTCAACTTGCCAAAAGGATAAAACGGAAAAATTTTGACCTTGCGGTTGTTGTCTTCCCAATTTTCAAAGTTGCACTGGCACTTTGGCTTGCCCGTGTCCCGGTAAGGGTTGGAACTGGATATAGATTTTTTTCACTTTTTTTCAACAAAAAAGTTTTTGAACATAGAAAATACGCCGAAAAACATGAGGTTGAATATAACTTAAATTTGATAAGAGCACTTGGGGTTGAGGTAAAAGAAATTAAATTTGACATTTTCATTCCAAACTATGCTTTTGAAAATGTGCAAAAACTCTTGATTGAGAATGGATTAAACAACGAAAGTTATATCGTGGTTCACCCCGGGAGCAAGGGCTCAGCTCGGGATCTAAAACCCGAAAAATTTCGTGAACTTGTGAAAAAACTTTCGGAAGAAGGATTCAAAATCATCCTCACGGGTAGCAAATCAGAAAAGCAACTTGTTCACTTCGTTGGCAACGGTTTAAAAAATGTTTATGATTTAGCCGGGCTTTTAAACTTGAAAGAACTTTCAGCGTTGATAAAAAATGCTTCCTTATTCATCTCAAATTCCACAGGACCAATTCACGTAGCAAGTGCGCTTGGAACTCCCGTTATTGGGTTTTATCCCCCGATAAAGGTTATGAGCCCAAGGAGATGGGGTCCATACACGGCTAACAGGATTATATTCATCCCAAATATACCATTTGAATGCAAAAAATGTATCGGCGAAAAATGTAAATTCTTTGATTGTATGGATCTTATAAACATAGATGATGTCGTAAAAGCAATAAAAGAAAAAATTAAGGTTGATGCTTAAAAAATTGCTCTTACCCTTCATCTTAGCGTTGTTTGCCTGTTTCAAACAAGATTCGCCTGAAAAAGTAATTCAATTCAACAACAGAAAAATTGAACACAACGCTTTTAAGGTCGGCGAACGACTTTTCTACGATGTTAAATATAAGTTTATCAAAGTTGGAGAAGCGGAAATTTCAATCCCCGAGATAATTGATTACAACGGACGTAAATGTTATCGTGCAGTTTTCAGAGTCTGGTCATTGCCTTTTTTTTCCATATTTTATAAAGTTGATGATAGATATGAAAGTTTAATTGATGTTGAAGGAATTTTCCCATGGAGATTTGAACAACATATTAGAGAAGGCGGATATGTGCGTGATTTCTACGCAGAGTTTGATCATATCAATTTAATTGCAAAAACATCAGAAGGTATCTATCCAATTCCCCAATATGCACAGGATGTCTTTTCTGCCTTTTACTATGCAAGAACACAAGATTACTCAAATAAAAAACCAGGCGATAGAATAAAACTTGAAAATTTCTACAGAAACAAAACATATCCGCTTGAAATTAAATATCTTGGTGAGCAGACGGTAAAAGTTAAAGCAGGAAAATTTAACTGTGTAATCGTTGAGCCTTTGATAGTTGAAGGTGGGCTTTTCAAAGCTAAGGGCAGATTTTTACTCTGGATAACAAATGACGATAAAAAAATTCCAATTAAAATGACAGCAGAAATTCCGATAGGAAATGTAGATGGAGAATTAAGAGACTTTGAAGGAATTGAAAAGATAAATGCAAAATTGGATTGATGAAATCAAAATATGAAAAAATTGACCTTTCAAAGGTTAAAACCATCTCAATAAAGAACAGAAAAAGTAAAGTCAACACAAATGAATTTGCAAAGATATTTGACCCGAAAACTCAAAGCTTTTCAGAATTCGTTGATTCCCTCCCAGAGATACTCGTTGCTAAAGACTTAAAATTTCTGGTTGATAAAATTGTGAATGCATATAGAAAAGATAAACTTGTTATCTTTCTTATCGGGGCTCATGTTATAAAGGTTGGGCTTGCTCCACTCTTGATTGAGCTTGGAAGAATGGGAGTTTTAAAAGCTCTTGCTATGAACAGCGCAACAGCGATTCACGATGTTGAAACCGCACTCTTCGGACAAACATCTGAAGATGTTGCCGAAAACATAATGGACGGAAGTTTCGGAATGGCAAAAGAAACTGGCGATTTTATAAATCTTACACTTGAGCACTACTGCAAAAACTCAGACCTCGGTTATGGTGAGGCGCTCGGCAAGCAACTAAATGATTCAAACGCTCCCAACAAAGATTACAGCATCCTTGCATCGCTTTACAATCTAAATATACCTGTGACAGTCCACGCTGCAATTGGAACTGACATAATTCACCAACAACCCACTATGGATGGTGCGATTACAGGTGAGATGAGCTTTCGTGATTTTAAAATCTTATGCAATGTTTTAACAAAGCTTGACTCAGAAAGCGTCATTATAAATATCGGTTCAGCAGTTATAATGCCAGAGGTGTTTTTAAAGGCTCTGACTGTCGTTCGCAATCTCGGATACAATGCTTTCGGCTTCACAACTGCAAACTTTGATATGTTGCGCCATTACAGACCAACTGTCAATGTTGTACAGCGCCCAACCCAAGGTGGTGGTCAGGGCTTTATGATAACAGGTCATCATGAAATAATGATACCACTTCTTGTGGCAATGATAAAAAGCAAAATTTAATTTGAAATGACAAACGAAAAACCTGAACAGGGAAAGAATCAAATCAAAGGTTCTCTCAAATCCTCTCCGATTACCATGACATTGATTGCGCTTGGAACCGTATTTGTCCTTTATCAATTCTTTGGTGCGGGTCTTACATTTCTTCTATTTGGTGGGCTTGACAAAGAAAATGTTCAAGGCTTTAGATTCATGACGATGTTTTCCCAATTCTTTTTCATCTTTGTTCCAACTTTACTTTTTGCAAGATGGCAAGAAGTGGGATATAGAGAAATTTTTAAGTTAAAAACCCCAACTTTATTTGAAATAA
>NZ_CZVH01000070.1:0-10562 GCF_001458555.1 Candidatus Kryptobacter tengchongensis
AACCTCTTGACCAAGGATATTATAAATCTTCAATTTAACCCGACTACGACAATTAAATATAGCATACCGAATACAGAGCGGGTTACATTGAAGATTTATAATATCCTTGGTCAAGAGGTTGCAACCCTTGTTGATGAGGAACAGAAACCAGGCGTTTATGAATTGAAGTTTGATGCTTCAAATCTTGCAAGCGGTGTTTACTTCTATAGGTTAAAAGCAGGTGGATTTGTTGATATTAAGAAGATGGTTTTGGTTAGGTGAATGACTCACCCTCTATCCCCCTCTCTACTGATGTGGGGAGGGGGAACTTAACTCGCCCCCTATCCCCCTCTCTATTAGAGAGGGGGGGATGGGAGTGGGTGGGTTAATATATTTTTAATTTCCTCCTCTGCTGATGCGGATATGGAGGGAAAGAATGGCGAGTAAATTAAAAAAAACACTAAGGCTGATCATGTTTATCTTTAGAATTTTTACCCTTATTTTCATCTTCGCTCAATTTATTCTCTCTCAAACGGTTCCAGTTACATTCTACTATAAGCCTCAAACGCCGGTTAATGCTGTTTTCCTTGCAGGTTCCTTTAATAATTGGGGAAATAATGTTAATGGAATCGTCTCAGATACGAGATTTAAGATGAATTACGATGCTGTTAATGATGTGTGGTATAAAGTTGAAAATCTTGGCATTGGTACCCATGAATATAAATTTGTTGAAGATAGAAATAACGATGGTAAAGGTGAAACTTGGATAACTGACCCCAATAACCCGAGAATTAATTATTCAAATTTTAACAACTCAATTATCATCGTCTCAGACCCGATGGTTTTTCATCTTTTGCCAAAGCATGGAACGATAACGAATCGTGACCAGCCTGAAATTTCTGCTTATATTTTTTACTCTTCAGGAACAACCGTTTCAGAGATTAATCTTTATATAGATAACGAGCTTATTCCAAATGGAATTACATATTTTAATCCAGGAAGTCAAAGGTTCAGTTACATCCCAGTTCAGCCTCTTTCAAATGGTCAACATTTTATAAAGCTTGAGGTTAAAACAACCACAGGAAAAACCGCTTTTGATACATCAAAGTTTACTGTGGATGTAACATACAGAGTTTATCAGGCTGAATATGAATTTATATTTGATCCAAGAAGTTCGCGAAATTCTTACAGAAATATAACTTCGGTTAGCTTGCGTGGTGAGTTCAATAACTGGGGGGAAGACCTGATGCAATATGATTCTCTTCGTGCTGTGTGGACGAAGACTTTGAAATTGACTGAAGGGGAATATGAGTATAAATTTTATCTTAACGGCTCAATATGGACTGCTGATCCTGACAATCCGATAACGCGGGGGACTTATGGAAATTCGGTCGCTTTTGTAAGCAGGGTATTGAAGCCGTATTTTAAAATTTTAAATCCACCTAACGGGAAAATTTATGTTGATACCGTAAATTCAATTAATGTTTTGGCAAAAGTTTTTGATAGCTCAAGGGAAAAGGGCATTAACCCAAACAGTGTAAAAGTTTATCTTGATGGAGTTTTAGTTCAATCAAGTTATGATACAGTCACAAAAACAGTTACAGCACAAATTAATAACTTAACACCCGGAAGACATGAATTAAAATTTGAAGCAAGCGATAAAGAAGGCAATTATGGGGTAACTTATTCAACATTTGGTATTTATCCTCCGAATTCGGGATTTCACTATGTTGATAACACAAATGATGACATTGGCGATGGTGATTATGTCTATCCGAACGGATTTTTGCCAGGTTCTTGTGATATTCAGGAGTTCAAAGCATACGCTAATCAAAGTCAAGATACTATTTTCTTTGAGATAAAGTTAAGGGATATAACCAGAAACACAGCTCTTGTTTTTTTAATAAACAGTTCAATTGATAATTTTATACCTGATCCATTTTCAGCGGAGGTTAAAATTCCTGACTTCAGCGACCGTGGAATTTATATTATTTTCACCCCTGGCGTAAATAGAAGTGAATTTAACGCCATATACACTAAAATCTCTCCCCTCGTAAAGAGCAGAAACATTTCATATAACCCCGATGCTATAATATCTGACACTTTGAGATTCCATCTTGCGCTTGATGAAATTATAAATTACCTTGGGTCGTTCAGCGGGAAACTTTATTATACGGTTTATTCATTCCTTATTGATACGCTTGGAAATCCAGTTAAAATCACATCAACAAATGGTGGAAGTGATCAACCTGGAAATCCGAAAGTTTTTGATATCGCTTTTATTGATGATGCTATACAAAAGAAGATTTTAAGTTATTATGTTGTCGGTTCTTCCCCAATTCTTGCGACGATAGATAACGAATGGAGAGGTTTTGCAGGGATCACGCCAGATCAAATCGGGATTGATATGAGCGGTATTCCGATTGTTAAAATTACAACACAACCAAGAAAAACAAGAAAATCTTCAATCGTAATACGAGGTGAGATAACACATCAAGATGGGACTCCGGCAAGTGAGGTAACTTATATTGAACTATTTGTTAATGGCAATAGAGGGACATTTGGCGCATCAAATGGTAAATTTTCCGTCACTGTTAACCTTGTTGAGGGGGATAACATAATCCAGGCGAAAGCAACAATAGGGAATAAATCGGGTTATTCAAATAAAGTTAACATTTACAGAGTTGTTGAACATAAACCATTTGCAAAAATTAAATTTATCCTTGGCGATTCTAACATAACCCTTGATGCGGGGGAGAGCACGGATCCTGATTCAGACCCATTGACATTCATCTGGTTTGCTGATTCAACTAATCCAGAGATTATCCCGGGTGTAAATGGTTCAACAGCACAAAATATAACAATTCCAAAACCCTCAAGCCCAGGAGAGTATTATTTTACCCTCATTGCCAGAGATCCGTCTGGAAATGCAGATACAACACGAAATTATTTTGTAGTTAAATCTGATGGGAACATCCATCTGCCGGGATATGCGGATAACCCATCTTGGGTGAAAAATGCGAGAATGTATCTTATCTTTCTTCATTCCTTTACTCAAGATGGCACAATAAGAGCAGCGACACAAAAGCTTGATTATGTAAAATCAATGGGATATAATGTAATTTGGCTTATGCCAATAATGAAAAATCAATACACAATTGATGCAGTTGGCGGTGGATATGGAATTGTGGATTTCTATCAAATTGCCTCTGAATATGGAACGATGGATGATTTCAAAGAATTTCTTAATAAAGCTCATTCACTTGGAATAAAAGTTATCCTTGATATAACCACGAATCATGTTGCTGATGGTCATCCCTGGATTCAAAGTATACGAAGATATAAACAAGATTCACCATATTGGGATTTTGTTCAGCATGTTATTTTTTCACACGGCGAAGAATTACCGCAGTCCTATGCACCTGATTCCGCTTATGTTCGGTATGCTGATTGGTCACTTGCAAATTTAAATTGGGCTGATGTTGATTTGAGAAGTTATATGCTTGATATGTTAAAGTGGGGTTTCTGATGCCAGATGACTATTCGGATTTGACTTGGGTTATTTGAAGAACATGAGACGAGGGAAAAAAGCATTAACGCAATTGAAACCAACTTCACAATTTTCATCTCATTTCAAAATTGATTTTAACAAAAATTCTGGAACATTTACATTGTAACCAGCTTTTTGCAGAAATTTATAAACATTGATTAGATGAGTTCTAAAACCAACATCAAATGGTTCATCTCCACCAAGTGCCGTTTGATCTTTACCATACCACCAAAACCAGTCGCTACCTTCAGCGGAGTAAAGCGATTCCCAGGCTTTATATTCAAAATATTCCTTCGTCCCTGATTTTGGCAAATCTAAAAAAGGATTTGGTCGCTGAATTTTAAGTTTCTCAACATCTTTTCTAACTTTTGAAAGATATTCCCAAGCTAAATTTTCCTCTTCCTCGCCGATCCAGGTATCAAAATTAGCATTTATCCAACTACCCGGCCAAAGTGGTTCAAGTTCTTGATGCGATGTGATTTTATGAGCCTTAACACCACGCATTGGATTTCCGTAAATCCATTCGCTTAATGTCACAGTTATGATTTGTCCATTTTTATGTAATTTACTCAATTTTCGGTAAAGAGCGTTTAAAAAAGCTTTACCGTCTTCATCTTTCCTATACCATTCCCATGCATTTTCACCATCAAGTATAACAGTGATCAATCTTTCCTCAAATGGGTTTTCAGGGGCAAAACTTAACACATATCTTATAAAATCATCTGCTGCTACTTCAGGTTCATAGTTCTGATATGTAAATCCGATTGCATCAGAAAGTCGCGTATCCCTAAAAACAATAAGTAATGACTTCGCTTCATCTTTATTGCCATAAACGGTATCTTCATCAACAGAATAAGGATAGTAAAAGGGTTGATTTTCTGGTTTTGATCTTGCGAGAACCTTTTCATCCGTTGCTATCCATTTTATTCCATTTCTCACAAAAACAGATATAATTTGTTCAGCCACGGCTCCTTCCGCTGGCCACATCCCGAGAGGTTTTCTTCCGAAAATTTTTTGATAATATGCGATTGACTTTTTAACTTGAGCATCCGCATCTTCGGGATAACTAAATCTCTCTGGTAAATTATCCATAGGCTGGCAAATTTTCGCAATATCTGTGTCATAAATTAAAGGCAAAATTGGGTGATAAAATGGAGTTGTTATAACTTCAATCTGCCCCGTTTTTTTAACGGGATCATACATTAATTTTTTATGTATAGGAACAATTGCGGATAAAATTTTGTATGTTTCAGCAACAATCCGATTACAATCATCTTCAGTGATCTCTCTTTTAAGGTAATACTTGTCTCCCTTCTTTTGGATAAGGTCAGTTATATCAACCTCAAATCCATTCGCAAGTTTCACCTTTCCATTCAAAAAGTCGGGATCAAAATTTGCTAAATAAAAGAAAAATTTTATTTTTCGGATATCTTCAGGCGTATAATGTTTAGGATCTTTATTTTTCAATTGTTCATACTCTGGAAATCTGCTCATCACGACCTCGCTTACGCTGAAACAATTCCATGAATTTTTGTAAACATAACCAAGTTCAAAGTCCGTAAATTCCTCCGAATCTTTTAACATCAAATCAATCCATGGATCAATTTTAACACCATCTTTGAAATATCGCTTCGTGTCAATTCTATTCCTTTTCGGGTCAAAATATGGTTTTAATCTTTTGACATAATACTCATCTAACTGATAAAGCAGAGAAGATGTTAGATTTATAGTTACATGGATATCGGGATAATTTTCAAGCATGCTCGCCATATCGTAATAATCCTTTGTTCCATGAGTTCTAACCCAAGGTCCCTGCAATTGGTCTTTTTCGGGATCAAGATAAGAAGGTTGATGTTGATGCCAGATTATATTGAGATAAATTCGGTTTGTTTTCGGATAAATATCCTCAGGGTTTGGTTTAGCATCTGGCTCCGATTGAAGAAGGATTTTCCAATCGTAAGATAAAACGAAAACGGAATTAAAATCAGTTTTATTAAAATTCTCAACCTTTACAGGGTTAGCTGGATCAAGCATCCATCTGCCATCAACGATGAACTTATATTGATAAAGTCCGGGTTTGATTTTAAATTTTCCATACCAATTTCCGTTATCATCTTTTGTTAATAAATCATCTTTTCTCCACCCGTTAAAATCTCCAGCAATAGCAACTGAATTAGCCTCAGGCGCATAAAATTTAAACACAACATAACCATTTTCAAAACTTGGCTGGGAAAATAATGGAAGCGTAAAGAAGAAGATAAGAAAGAAGATATAAAACATTTCGTAAAGGTATTTTAATTTTTAATTAACCATCGCCGAGGATTTATGAAGAGTTTTTCACTTTATCAACACCATTTTTCGTATCTGACTGAAACCGTTGGAAGACAAACGATAAAAATAAATTCCGCTTGGCAAACCGTTGGAATCAAATTTAATTTTATGTCTGCCTGGCTCAAGTTCCCCATCAATTAAAACCTTAACTTCCTGTCCCAGCACATTATATATTGCAAGCTTCACTCTTGTTCTTTCAGGTATATCAAATTCAATAAAAGTTGATGGATTAAATGGGTTTGGATAATTTTGATAAAGTTTGAAATTTACCGGAATTTCACCGAAATCATTTTCAACCGAGACAATTGGTGGAACTGAAACGGTATCGCGAGTTATGGAAACTGTGAAAACGGCTGAGCCGTAAGGTTCAAGTGTTACAGAAATATTCTGTAAGGCATCGCCATTCAAAAGAGTGTAGCTATTTGATAACAAATCATTAAGGTAATAATTCCTTCCAGACTGAACTCCGCCCGTGAACGAAACATAATCTCTGATGTTCAAGTTAATGTTCTTAACATCGCCTGAAAGATTCACAACGACAAGCCCATTTTGATTTTCATATCTTTTAACATACGCATAAACCTTTGAATCACCGGTGTTAAGCATCTGATGTTCTCTGCTTCTGAAGGCGGGAAACTTATCTCTTATAAAAGCAAGACGTTGATAGTGTGCTTGTAAAAGTTCTTTATCGGTGTCGTTCCAATTGATTTTAAATCTTCTACCTTCAAATTCTCCCATTCCATTTCCAAAACCAACCTCTTGACCAGCGTAGACAAGCGGTATCCCCGGAGAAGTGAAAAGAATCGTTGCAAGTGGCTTTGTTTTTCTCAAATCACTTTGGTAAATAAAAGCAATTCTTGACTCATCTTGATTTTCCATATACCGCAGATATTGTGAATTTGGACCCGGGTAATAACCGTAATTTGTAGCTTTATCATTTATTTCACTCAAGCTTAATGAATAAGCATTTCTAAACACACTCCACATATTTCTATCATAGGCAACATCAACCCCGCCACCTTGATCTGCATAGATTACCTCAGTTCCAGGACCAGTTCCAGCAGCTTCTGCAAGAAGTAGAATATCTGGTTTAACATGCTTTAAGGTATTTCTAATTGGAACTCCGAAGTTTTGCTCACCATATCTTCTTTGAGGTCCCCAGTAAACATCAAACCTAAACCCATCAACTCCAACATCTTTCACCCACTTTAACATATCAAGCATATAACTTCTCAAATCAACATCAGCCCAATTTAAATTTGCAAGTGACCAATCAGCATACCGAACATAAGCGGAATCAGGTGCATAGGACTGCGGTAATTCTTCGCCGTGTGAAAAAATAACATGCTGAACAAAATCCCAATATGGTGAATCTTGTTTATATCTTCGTATACTTTGAATCCAGGGATGACCATCAGCAACATGATTCGTGGTTATATCAAGGATAACTTTTATTCCAAGTGAATGAGCTTTATTAAGAAATTCTTTGAAATCATCCATCGTTCCATATTCAGAGGCAATTTGATAGAAATCCACAATTCCATATCCACCGCCAACTGCATCAATTGTGTATTGATTTTTCATTATTGGCATAAGCCAAATTACATTATATCCCATTGATTTTACATAATCAAGCTTTTGTGTCGCTGCTCTTATTGTGCCATCTTGAGTAAAGGAATGAAGAAAGATAAGATACATTCTCGCATTTTTCACCCAAGATGGGTTATCCGCATATCCCGGCAGATGGATGTTCCCATCAGATTTAACTACAAAATAATTTCGTGTTGTATCTGCATTTCCAGACGGATCTCTGGCAATGAGGGTAAAATAATACTCTCCTGGGCTTGAGGGTTTTGGAATTGTTATATTTTGTGCTGTTGAACCATTTACACCCGGGATAATCTCTGGATTAGTTGAATCAGCAAACCAGATGAATGTCAATGGGTCTGAATCAGGATCCGTGCTCTCCCCCGCATCAAGGGTTATGTTAGAATCGCCAAGGATAAATTTAATTTTTGCAAATGGTTTATGTTCAACAACTCTGTAAATGTTAACTTTATTTGAATAACCCGATTTATTCCCTATTGTTGCTTTCGCCTGGATTATGTTATCCCCCTCAACAAGGTTAACAGTGACGGAAAATTTACCATTTGATGCGCCAAATGTCCCTCTATTGCCATTAACAAATAGTTCAATATAAGTTACCTCACTTGCCGGAGTCCCATCTTGATGTGTTATCTCACCTCGTATTACGATTGAAGATTTTCTTGTTTTTCTTGGTTGTGTTGTAATTTTAACAATCGGAATACCGCTCATATCAATCCCGATTTGATCTGGCGTGATCCCTGCAAAACCTCTCCATTCGTTATCTATCGTCGCAAGAATTGGGGAAGAACCGACAACATAATAACTTAAAATCTTCTTTTGTATAGCATCATCAATAAAAGCGATATCAAAAACTTTCGGATTTCCAGGTTGATCACTTCCACCATTTGTTGATGTGATTTTAACTGGATTTCCAAGCGTATCAATAAGGAATGAATAAACCGTATAATAAAGTTTCCCGCTGAACGACCCAAGGTAATTTATAATTTCATCAAGCGCAAGATGGAATCTCAAAGTGTCAGATATTATAGCATCGGGGTTATATGAAATGTTTCTGCTCTTTACGAGGGGAGAGATTTTAGTGTATATGGCGTTAAATTCACTTCTATTTACGCCAGGGGTGAAAATAATATAAATTCCACGGTCGCTGAAGTCAGGAATTTTAACCTCCGCTGAAAATGGATCAGGTATAAAATTATCAATTGAACTGTTTATTAAAAAAACAAGAGCTGTGTTTCTGGTTATATCCCTTAACTTTATCTCAAAGAAAATAGTATCTTGACTTTGATTAGCGTATGCTTTGAACTCCTGAATATCACAAGAACCTGGCAAAAATCCGTTCGGATAGACATAATCACCATCGCCAATGTCATCATTTGTGTTATCAACATAGTGAAATCCCGAATTCGGAGGATAAATACCAAATGTTGAATAAGTTACCCCATAATTGCCTTCTTTATCGCTTGCTTCAAATTTTAATTCATGTCTTCCGGGTGTTAAGTTATTAATTTGTGCTGTAACTGTTTTTGTGACTGTATCATAACTTGATTGAACTAAAACTCCATCAAGATAAACTTTTACACTGTTTGGGTTAATGCCCTTTTCCCTTGAGCTATCAAAAACTTTTGCCAAAACATTAATTGAATTTACGGTATCAACATAAATTTTCCCGTTAGGTGGATTTAAAATTTTAAAATACGGCTTCAATACCCTGCTTACAAAAGCGACCGAATTTCCATAAGTCCCCCGCGTTATCGGATTGTCAGGATCAGCAGTCCATATTGAGCCGTTAAGATAAAATTTATACTCATATTCCCCTTCAGTCAATTTCAAAGTCTTCGTCCACACAGCACGAAGAGAATCATATTGCATCAGGTCTTCCCCCCAGTTATTGAACTCACCACGCAAGCTAACCGAAGTTATATTTCTGTAAGAATTTCGCGAACTTCTTGGATCAAATATAAATTCATATTCAGCCTGATAAACTCTGTATGTTACATCCACAGTAAACTTTGATGTATCAAAAGCGGTTTTTCCTGTGGTTGTTTTAACCTCAAGCTTTATAAAATGTTGACCATTTGAAAGAGGCTGAACTGGGATGTAACTGAACCTTTGACTTCCTGGATTAAAATATGTAATTCCATTTGGAATAAGCTCGTTATCTATATAAAGATTAATCTCTGAAACGGTTGTTCCTGAAGAGTAAAAAATATAAGCAGAAATTTCAGGCTGGTCACGATTCGTTATCGTTCCATGCTTTGGCAAAAGATGAAAAACCATCGGGTCTGAGACGATGATAATTGAGTTGTTAAAATTTGAATAATTAATTCTCGGGTTATTGGGGTCAGTTATCCAAGTTTCACCTTTACCATCGTTATTTCTATCTTCAACAAATTTATATTCATGGGTACCAATGCCAAGATTTTCAACTTTATACCACACATCATTAACAGCATCGTAATTCATCTTAAATCTCGTATCTGAGACGATTCCATTAACATTATTTCCCCAATTATTAAAGGAACCTGCAAGGAAAACAGCATTAACCGGCGTTTGAGGCTTATAGTAGAATGTAACTGGAACCGTTTGAGAGAGAATAAATTGAGCGAAGATGAAAATAAGGGTAAAAATTCTAAAGATAAACATGATCAGCCTTAGTGTTTTTTTTAATTTACTCGCCATTCTTTCCCTCCATATCCGCATCAGCAGAGGAGGAAATTAAAAATATATTAACCCACCCACTCCCATCCCCCCCTCTCTAATAGAGAGGGGGATAGGGGGCGAGTTAAGTTCCCCCTCCCCACATCAGTAGAGAGGGGGATAGAGGGTGAGTCATTCACCTAACCAAAACCATCTTCTTAATATCAACAAATCCACCTGCTTTTAACCTATAGAAGTAAACACCGCTTGCAAGATTTGAAGCATCAAACTTCAATTCATAAACGCCTGGTTTCTGTTCCTCATCAACAAGGGTTGCAACCTCTTGACCAAGGATATTATAAATCTTCAATGTAACCCGCTCTGTATTCGGTATGCTATATTTAATTGTCGTAGTCGGGTTAAATTGAAGATTTATAATATCCTTGGTCAAGAGGTT
>NZ_CZVH01000071.1:0-10465 GCF_001458555.1 Candidatus Kryptobacter tengchongensis
CCCCAGCAGGTATTGAAGCCCAAAGTATTAAAATGGTGGTTTTGAAGTTTTCATCACTTTGAAAATTCACCTTAAATTTGTTTATCTGAAAAATTTTGGAGAAAAAAGATGTTAAAATCCCTGCTATATCCTTCCAAAAGATGACAAGCACGCTTAACATCGTTCCGAAGTGGACGAAAACTTCAAAATCAATTCCTGTTTTCCTTACGCCGAAGATATGTTCAGCAAGGACGAGATGACCTGAACTGCTTATAGGTAGAAATTCCGTCAATCCTTGTAATACCGCAAGTATCAGACTCTCAAGATAATTCATTTTTCCTTCCATAATTTTTTAAAAATAATAACTAAATCCAAAGCGAATTGCAACACTTATAAAATTTAATCTCAAATTTCTATCTTCGTCAAATGGTTTGCGAATTATCAGTTTGTTTCCGTTTGAATCTTTCGCTTCTTCTGTTAAGCCAACCTTTGCGTCAGCAGAAAGATAAACATAAACCCTTCCATCAAGTCGTGAGGAAAATATCGTTTCAAGTTTTAACATTCCTCCATTTGCTTTGTAGATTATCTCTTTTCCTGAAAATGGTAGAAATTGAGAAAAATATCCTTTCACAAACCCAAGCCCAAATCCAAGTTTAACAATGTAAATTTCCTGTGGTTGAAAGAAAAGATAGTTTAAGATAAATGTCGGGATGTGGGCTTTATATGTGAAGTTATAGTTTAGAGGGATGCCCGTTGATGTTTCTTCAACATTGTATTGTTTTGAAATATAGGAATAATCAATCTTTATTGACATATCTTTATTGATTTTAAATTCAGACGCCAGCCAAAATTCGGGTGCTCCGCTGAATTCGTTTTGATTCTTTCCAGTAATTGATGTGATATAGTCAGAGATATCGGGAAGGTTGATATAGTTAGCGCCAAGCCCTGCGGAGAGGCAGATGTAATTTTTATTTTTGAGGTTCAAGTCTTGCGAGTTTAAAAAGTGAAATATAAATAACAGTAAAATTGCGCTTTGCTGAAATTTCGCTTTCATTTAACAGATGATTTTCATTTTTCATGTTGTAAAGATAAAAAATTGTGTTTCAAATTTCAAACAGGTTTGAAAATGCAAGTTTTATTTAATATATTTTGACAAAAATTTTCTGCGTTAAAACGAACTTGAATTAACCAATGAGCACAATAGGAATAATAAGGATTAAAAATGCGATCTTTTACGGTTATCATGGTGTTCATTCATCTGAACAAAATTCTGGAGGGAGATTTGAGGTTGATGTTGAACTTCACTGCGATATTTCGGAGGCTACGGTGACTGATTCGTTGAACAGCACAATTGATTATGAGCAAGTTTATAATTTTTTGAAAAATTTGATAACGGAGAGGAAATTTTATTTGATTGAGTCTCTTGCATCAAAAATTGCGCAGGGTTTGATTGAAAAATTTGACAAAGTTCAAAAGGTGATCGTCAAAGTTCGCAAGCCTTCTCCGCCAGTTGGTGGGGTGGTTGATTGCGTTGAGGTTGAACTTGAAGTTAAAAAAGATTAATTGAGAAAATATAATGTCGGTTGCATACCTTGGTATAGGTTCAAATCTTGGCGATAGGATCAAATACATAACAAGGGCTCTTGTTGCCTTATCAAAACTTCCAAAAACAAGGATAACGCGAGTTTCATCTTTATATGAGACCGAGCCATACGGTAGAAAGGATCAGCCATGGTTTATAAATATCGTTGTTGAGATATTTACTGAATTAAGTCCGTTTGAACTTTTTAAAAAGTGCAAGGCGATAGAAACGAAACTTGGTCGTCAAACTCGTGAAAGATGGGCGGAGCGTGAAATTGACATTGATATTCTTTTATACGACGACCTTGTGATCTCGGCAGAGGAACTTCAGATTCCACATCCAGATATGCATAATCGTCGTTTTGTTTTGATACCGCTTGGTGAGATTGCCCCAGGGGCATTTCATCCAATTTTTAAGAAAAGCATTTCGGAACTTTTAATTGAGTGTAAGGACACAACAAGGATAATTCACATTCCACAAAAAATAGATTTGAAAAACATAATAGAGCCAGAGGTGAGAGAGATAAAGTATATAGCAATTGAAGGAGTTATAGGCGCAGGCAAAACATCACTTGCGAAAATGCTTGGTGAGCGCCTTAACGCAAAAATTATCCTTGAACAGTATTATGAAAACCCATTCCTTGAAAAATTTTATCAAAACAGGGAAAGATATGCATTTCAAACTCAGATATTTTTCCTTTTAAGCCGATATCGTCAACAGATGGAACTTCTGCAAAGGGATTTATTTCATGAGTATTTGATAACGGATTATATTTTTGACAAGGATAAAATTTTCGCACATATTAATTTAAGGGGAGACGAACTGAAACTTTATGAGATGCTTGTGAGTCTGCTTGAGAAAAATATCCCTGTGCCTGACCTTGTGATTTATCTTCAGGCAAGCGTTGAAAGATTAATGTTTAATATCCGAAAGCGTGGGCGACCGTTTGAGAGAAATATAACCGAAGATTATATTCGTGAGCTTTCTGAAGCATATAATGAGTTTTTCTTCAATCAATATAAAAAATCGCCAGTTCTTGTCATAAATGTGACGGATATTGATTTCGTAAATAGCATGGAAGATTTTGAAGATCTGATGGAAAAAATTTTAAGTCCAAGGAAATCTTTCTTTGAATATTATAACCCTGGAAAAAAGTAAGGTGAAAGTATGCTCAGGTTATTAATTCTATTCTTGCTTGTTTACATCGCTTACAAATTTTACAAAGTTTTCATTCACTACAAAAACAAGGTTGACGAACTTGAGCGTGAGTTGAAAAGAAGAAAGATAAATGAGGTAAAAGATACCGATTACGAAGAGATAAAGTGAAAGATGAAAGGAATTAGAGAAACCTTCAAAAAGATTGATCCTTTCAGAAACAAGGGAATAAAATTATTTTTTATCAACCTTCTGAAGAAGTTTTTTAAGGATCAACTTTTGGTAAGGATTGACAAATCGGAAAGAGTGGATATTAATTTCGGGGATGTGAAAAAAATTTTAATTGTGAGACAGCACAATCAGCTCGGGGATATGCTCTGTGCAGTTCCTCTTCTTAGGGCTATCCGTCAGAGGTTTCGGAATGCAAAAGTTACGCTTATTACAAGCCCTGTAAATTATGAGGTGGTTAAAGATAACCCATTTGTTGATGAAGTTTTAAATTTTGATAAGGTAAAATTTTTTATATCACCTTCAAAGATTTTTGAATTTGTAAGAAAGCTTAAATCTGGTTTTGACATTGCAATTGTCCCTGTGACTGTTTCAATTTCAACGACGAGTAATTTGCTTGCTTATTTTTCAAATGCAAGAGTTCGCATTGGACCTGCGTCGCTTGACGGAAAGGAAAATCCGACAGCATTTCTTTTCAATTATCAAGTTGATCTTGACTGGCGAAGTGAGGAGAAAAAGCACCAGACGGAGAGAAATCTTGATATTGTGCGACCTTTTGGAATTGACACAGATGATTTAAGTTATGTTATTCCGTATTTTGATGAAGACAGGGAATTTGCGGAAGAAATTTTGAGCATAGGTGGAAATTTTAGATTTGTGATCGGATATCATCCGGGGGCTGGAAAAGTGAAAAACAGATGGAGCGCGGATAATTTTGCGGAACTTGCTCTTAAACTTGCCAACAAGTTCAACGCTTTTACGCTGATAACCGCTGGACCAATGGATGATGAACCTGTTGAGAGAATGAAAAAACAAATTGATGGTAAGATTGAATATCTCATCCTGAGGAATGAAAGAATTAGCAGAATAGTTGCAGTAATTGATAAAATAGATCTTTTCATCACCAACGACACAGGTATAATGCATGTTGCTGGAGCGACATCCACGCCCGTAATTTCCCTTTTTTGGCTCAACCAATCCATATCAATGGTCCCCACTTAACAAAGATAAGTTTTTCATTTGGTCAAGAACGGGAGATATAAACGATATAAAGATTGAAGAGGTTTATAAGCTTGCTGTGGAAATTTTGAATAGAAAAAGTAAATCAGCGTGAACTGTAAATTCTCAGTAAATTTTCACTTTTTTGACAAAATTATCAACTTCCTTTCTAAATTCAATTACTTTATCTATGAAACTTTCTTCGCCATTTTCTATCTTATCCACTGCTTCAAGGACAATTCTTGTTCTTTCCTCATTTATGAGTGGTTCATACTTTGAGATTAAAAAATTGAAAACATTGAAGCCAAGTCGTGTTCCTGCTAATCTTCCATTAAAGCTTTGAACATAGCCTCTATCTTTAAGTTTTTGCACGGTTGGAGCATAGGTGCTGGGTCGTCCGATTCTTTTTTCTCGCATCAATTGGATTAGGTTTGCTTCGGTGTAAAGTGGTTTTTCGCTGATGAGACGAACTTGGAGTTGTGTTATTTTATATTCACCTGGCTTGATCACACCTGATGTTTTTATCGGTGAAATTAAGTTAAATCCATTTTCAACCACTTCACCAGTAAGTTGAAATTCTTGGATAATATCACCAAGTTGGGCTTTAAGCTTATAAATTCTAATCTTCGCTGATGACATCTGGCTTGCGATGAAGCGTTTAAAGATAAGGTCATAAAGTTTTATATGTTTTTTGCTTAACTTCGTTTGCAGGAGTAAAAGTTTTGCGTCAATATCTGTTTCAAGTTCAAACGAGCTAAGGGGTCTTGTCGGTCTTATGCATTCGTGTGCTCCCTCTTCGGTTGCCCAGGTTCTGGCTTTAAAATAGGAAGAAAGGTTTTCTCGCTCAAGATATTGACGAGCTAGGTTAATTCCAAAATTACTCACCCTAATTGAATCCGTCCTATGATATGTGATTAAACCGCTTTCAAAAAGTTCCTGGGCAAGCGACATGACATCACTTGCTGGAAGATTGAGGGTATAAATTCCATCTTGGAGAAGCGAATCAGTTGTATAGGGTGGCAACGGATTTTGCTCGGTTATTTCCTCGCTTAGATCAAAAATTTTGACAGATTCAATTGATTTTATTTTTTCTGATTCCTCAGGTTGTGCTGTAAATGTCAAACGCAGATTATTTTCAAGCTGGACATTTATCTGTGCAATTTTCTTTTTGCTTTCCTTTGTTCTTTCACATACCCAGCCAAGGACTGGTGTTTGAACTCTTCCGGCGCTTAAATCCTCACGATTAAATTTTTTCTGAACTATTTTTGAAAGCTCAAGCCCTATCCATGCATCCTCAACTTTTCTTAAGATCTGCGCTTTCAAAAGGTTTAAATCAAATTCTTCTGGGTTTTTAAGCCCTTCAATAATTGCTCTTTTTGTGATCTCATGCCATCTTAATCTTTTTATATTTTGGTTGAATGGGTAAAGCAGGCATTTCAGATCCCAGGCAATTTTTTCACCTTCGGCATCGGGGTCGGTTGCAATTAAAACCTCGTCAACATTTTCCGCGAGTTTTTGAAGTGATGCGACTACATCTGGTTTTGTAATTTCAAATTTCACCTCAAGTTTTGAATCAATAATCTTCGCCCCAAATCCAGGTTGCCTTATGGCAAGGTCTGTAATATGTCCGCGTGATGCGGTCACAAGAAGAAGCATATTCGGTGCCATAACCTCAAAGACCTGTAATCCATCAATCTTGCTTTTTAATGGCTTACCGAAGAAATAACTTATTGTTCTTGATTTTGTGGGCGATTCAACAATGAGAAGCTGGGAGTTAAATTCTATATCAACCCCAACCTTAAGCTCACGTGTAAGATTTATCTCTTCAATAACTTTTTCAATGTCAAGCTCTTTGATGTTCACAAATTTAACATCAAGCGGTTCAAGTTGTTCTTTCATTAGCTCAAATGCCCTACGATCATCAATCATCAGAATTGAAAGCCCTTTGGTTAAGCCTCCAATTGTTAATCTACTTGTTCGTCCCGATGCCTGAATGTAAGCAAATGAGTCAGGAGTTACAATAGAATTTCCTGAAATTCCAGTTTTTTCAATTATCTCACTTCTTGATGAAACTTGGTTGAAAAACTCAAGTGATTCAATCATCACCTTATAGGCAAACTTCATAAAATCTGAAACTTTATCCGAATCAGGGTTGAAATCTTTTGACTTTATCTTTTCAAGGTTTGACGGTGTGAGGTCAATTATTTTTGAGAGATTTTCAATTATGTCAATTGCTTTTTGTCTTTCTTCTCCTTCAAGATGTTTTGTGATATGGCTTATGGCTATAATCATTTTCCTTGGTGAGAATGTCTCGCGATCAATGGTTATTTCCATTCTTGGAATTTCAAAAAATATTGTATATCTCAAAGCGGTTGGGAGGTCAACACCGCGCACGAGGGAGGAGCGTCGGGATGAGGTTCCGATGAGGACATCAATTTCACCATTCTCAAATGCTTGAAATATCTTTTTTGAAGCTTTTACATATGCTTTTGCCTTTATCCCATTTTCAGAGAGGAAGTCAGCAAGTTGCTCTGCTTTTTCGCTGCCTCTGACATAAACTATTGCACCACGCCCAAGTTTTCTTATAAGCTCAATAAGTTCTTCTTTCATTTCTTTTTCAGGGATATAGTAGGCATCAATTATATTTCGTGTGAATGAATAAGTTTGCCCAATGTCAAATCCGAATATCTCCCTTAAAATTTTGACTCGTAGAGTTCTTTTCGCTGTTTGTGTGGCGCCAGAGATTACGATTTGTCCATTGTTGATTTTTATCTTTGAACGAACTTCGCTTATATTTTCATCCTCAACCTTTTTGCTGACGATTTTTTTCGCAAGTTCAATTTGTTCTTCGGTTATACCTAAAATTTTTAGCACCGTATCTATTGCTTGTGATCTACGGAGGAATCCGTCAACATCATCAATGAACACAGCATTGGTTCTTAAGGATTCAAAAAGTTTTTTATTTCTGACGATTGAAGCAGATGTTGTTATGATTACATCTGCGTTGCTTATCTCATCTGGCTCTGGTTTTGGGGCGAGAGAGTGTATTTGAACGATTTTTTTATTCCTTGCGAAGTTTTGAATTTTTTGGGCAACTTGAAAAGCAAGGGTTGAGTTAGGGAGGAGTATAAGTGATTTTTTTAGAAGAGCCAGTGCAATGGTCGTCGTTGTTTTACCGCTTCCCGTTGGTGCAAGCATTGCGAAACTTTCGCCCTTTAAGAATCTCCTTGCCCATAATCTTTGTGCACCCCATGGTTTGAAGCCAAATGGTTCAAAAATTTTATCTATATCTTCGTGAACGATTTTATTGAGTTTAATTTTACCGCTTAAGAGCTCATCAAGCGTTGCGCTTTCGGAATCGTGAAAATTCAAGTATATCACATCAAGGTCTTGCATTTTCCATTTTTGAGATTTGTTTTTGGGAAAAATTTTTTAAATTTTGGTATGCAGGTTTTCGGTTTTTATTTAATTTGTTAAATAAACTTTAAAGTTTCAAGTTCAATGCTGGAGGGCAGGAAAATAGTTGTTGGTGTAACAGGTGGAATTTCAGCATATAAAACTTGTTATGTTGTTCGTGGCTTGAAAAAGCTTGGGGCTGATGTTAGGGTTGTGATGACGCCGTCAGCAACGCAGTTTGTAACCCCGCTCACATTTTCAACTCTTTCAGGAAACGAGGTGATCGTTGATATGTTTTCGGCGTCAACACATCAAGGGACGAGTGTTCGCACATGGCACATTGACCTTGCTCTCTGGGCTGAACTTATGCTTATAGCTCCTGCAACTGCTAACACGATTGCGAAAATTGCCCATGGTATTGCCGATAATTTTTTAACATCACTTGTTCTCGCCGTGCGATGTCCCGTTGTGCTTGCGCCCGCTATGGATGTTGATATGTATTTAAATGAGATCACACAACGAAATTTGAAAATTTTAAAAGAGCTTGGCTATTTGATCATAGAACCTGAAGAAGGGGAACTTGCAAGTGGGCTTGTTGGGATTGGGAGAATGGCTGAACCTGAAAAGATTGTTGAGTTTGTGAAGGACTTTTTCGCTGGTGTTAAATTTGATCTGAAGGGCAAAAAGATATTGGTCACAGCAGGTCCGACATATGAACCAATTGATCCAGTTAGATTTATAGGAAATTGGTCATCTGGGAAGATGGGATTTGAAATTGCAAAGGCATCTGTGCATCGGGGGGCGGATGTAATTTTAATTTCAGGTCCAACATATCTTAACACTCCCAAAAATGTAAAGAGAATTGATGTTGTGACATCTGATGAAATGTTTGATGCTGTGGTCAAATTTTATAATGAGGTTGATGTTGTTATAATGTCAGCTGCGGTTGCAGATTACGCTCCAGCTCAAAGGTTTGAGAAGAAGCTTAAGAAAGAAGATTTACCCGAAGGAATGCTTGAATTAAAGTTGAAAAAGACAAAAGATATTCTTAAATATCTTGGAGATAACAAAAGGAATCAAATACTTGTTGGGTTTGCGCTTGAGACTGATAATGCGTTTGAAAATGCAATTCAAAAATTAAAACAAAAAAATCTTGATTTCATTGTTCTTAATACATTGGGTGAAGGTTCAGGTTTTGGATATGATACGAACATAGTGACGATAATTTCAAAAGATGGGAAAGTTGAGAGTCTGCCGAAGATAACAAAGTATGAAGTTGCTCATAAAATTCTTGATAAGGTTTCGCAGATGTTTAATAAAGGTGAGGCAAAGGGATGAAAAGGGAAATAAAAAAGGTTTTAGATGAGGCGAAACGATATTTGATTCAGCAGGAAAGTTTGTTTGGGGATGAGATAGTTTTACCAAAGGGTGAAGAAGAAAAAGAAAAGCAAACTCAACATGAGCAAGCTTCAGCTAAAAAAGCGATAGGAGACGAACAATTTGGGGTTGATCCAACATGGGTGGACTCAAAAACACTTGATGAACTTGAAAGGAAGATAAAGAATTGTGTTAAGTGCCCGCTTGGGAAAATGAGAACAAATTTTGTCTTTGGTGTTGGAAATCCCAACTCTGAGGTCGTTTTTATAGGTGAAGCTCCAGGGGCTGATGAAGATTTGCAGGGTGAACCGTTTGTGGGAAGGGCAGGTCAACTTTTAAATCAACTTCTTGCAGGAGTTGGATTCAGAAGAGATGAGGTTTATATTTGCAATGTTTTAAAATGTCGTCCACCCGGGAATAGGGATCCACAAACCTCCGAGATAGAAGCATGTAGTCCGTATTTAATAAAGCAACTTGAGATAATTAAACCAAAATTGATTGTTTCGCTTGGGCGTTTTCCGGTTCAGACACTTTTGAGAACTAACGCATCGCTTACTTCGCTTCGTGGACAAATTTTTGAATGGCGTGGAATTAAAATGATTGCGACATATCATCCAGCAGCAGCTTTAAGAAATCAGCAATGGAAGCGACCACTTCTTGAGGATTTACGCAAAGCGCGGGAGATTCTTTATGGGAAATAAAAAATTAAAAATTTTCAAACGATGGCAATTGAAAAAGGTCTAAAGCAGGAATTTCCACTTGAAAAGATAACAAGGGATTATAAATTAACATCAGTTCCTGAACCAAAAGAAATTATCCCGAAAGTTCCACCTCAAGCCCCAGAGCTTGAAGTTGCAGTTCTATCTGCAATGATAATTGATCCCGACTGTATCCCAAATGTTGTTGAGATTTTGAAACCGGAGTGCTTTTATAAAGAGGAACACCAGATCATTTATAAGGTGATAGTTGAACTTTTTTCGGCGGGGAAAACCGTTGATCTTTATATTTTAAACCAGGAACTGAAAAAGAATGGTTTGCTTGAAAAGGTTGGAGGGACTGCATATTTAACTGAAATTTCAAATGCTGTTGCAACATCTGCAAATGTTGAGGAATATGCGCGCGTTATTCACGATAAATTTATTCTTCGCGAGATAATAAAAATGTCTAATGTGCTCGCAAATCTTGCCTTTAAAGAGGACGCTGATGCTTTTGATTTGCTTGACTTTGCTGAAAGAAGGTTGCTTGAAATCTCGGCTGAAAAATTTAAATCTGAAATCACGCCATTCAAAAAAACTTTAAAAGAGGTCCTTGAGAAATACGAGGTGATAAATAGGGAAAAGGTGCATTTAACTGGTGTGCCAAGCGGATTTCCCGAGATTGATGTTATGACTGGTGGTTTTCAAAAATCCGATCTCATAATTATTGCAGGTAGACCCGGAATGGGTAAAACCGCTTTTGCGCTTTCAATCGCAAGAAACGCAGCAGTTGAGGGTAAAGTGCCCGTTGGTATATTCTCTCTTGAGATGTCGCTTGAACAGATAACATTAAGATTGCTCTGTATGGAAGCAAATGTTGATATGCACGCTTTAAGAACGGGAAGATTGTCGCCAGATGAATGGCAGAGGATATCTGGACTTGTTGGCAGGATAAGCGACGCTCCTATATTCATTGATGACACACCTGCTTTGAGCACACTTGAACTCCGGGCAAAGGCAAGGCGCTTGAAAGCTGAGCATGACATTGGGCTTA
>NZ_CZVH01000072.1:0-10180 GCF_001458555.1 Candidatus Kryptobacter tengchongensis
GAACTCCATTTGACGCCAATCAACATAAACGACATCGCCTGCAACGAGAACTGCATCTTTCAAATTAAAAGATAACCCAGCACCAAAATAAAACGGGGAAAGCACACTATATTTTGAAATCCCAGAATAAGAATATGAATACGAATCGCCATTATCAAAAGAACTTTCCCCGCTTCTTGAATAATTTTCCTTAACACTCAAAGATGCCGGCAATCTCGTCATCAATCCAATTCTAAAGAAATTGCTTCTATACATTAAACCAGCGTTCGCTGAAAAACCACTTACAGTTGCGTCAATTATATCCGAAACCGTTAATTGAGCAAAATCCCACGGGAAATTTTTATAAAAATCTCTTGTATCGGCTTCAATAAATCTTCTATCATACTTATAATTTCCAGTCACAATTGAAATCGTAGCTCCAGCTGATAAATTTTCCGCTATATCAATAGCGCCTGAAACAAACCAATGATTTAACCCACCACTTTCATACAAAGTTATCTTTTGCTGAACATTGTTTAAAATCTGAGTTGCCCCTGTTGAATCTTCAAGTCCAAGTTTCCAAGCAAGATCAAATTCAGGGTTAGGATCATAAAGCGATGGAACAATGGAATTTTGAGAATTGAAAAGAGAAATTGAAAGAGTCCCCGTGAAATCAGAAACACGCACATACCCACCTGCGAAGACCAAACTTCCACGAATTGTTGGAACAGGAAGAACAAGGGCAACTGTATTTAAATTTGTTGTGGTATTCTCAAATGAATTTGAGTAATCAAAAACCCTTGCAGAATTAGTAAGCGATAAATGATTCAAACCACCTGCAAATTCAAACCTTCTTATTTGAGCAAGCCCCGCTGGATTCCAAAAAATTGATGAATAATCATCTGAAACGCCAATGTATGCAAATCCAAACCCAGTTGCTCTCGCTCCAACACCAAAATTTAACATTGAATATCTAAGAGCGTCATCGGGAAATTGTGCAAAGGTGAAATTAAAAAGTAGAATTATTAAAGCTAACGCTAACTTTTTCATTTTCTTCTTGAACCAATGTTTCTTTTACCTTCAGATTCTTTATTCCCATCCTTATTTTGTTCCCTTGAATCTCCACTCGTTGAAGACCTAAAACCTGATTGATTTCCTCTATCGTTTGTCGTCTTGGCTTTCCCCATTGAAGAAGATGAACTATCCCCTTCAATTTCAGAAGTAGATTTTGGAGGAGTCCTTGTCGGTGGCGGTGGAGTAAACGAACTAATACCTGAGGCAGTTCTATGAGAGCCAAATTCCCTCTGTCTTTCGGAAGGCATCTCCATATTTTGAGTACGAGCGGTATCAACATAATTCCCAGACCACCAAAACCACCACGGTGAATTATAATAAGCCCAAGGTGATGCAGTATGCACTGGAACTAAATCATAGAAATAATTTAATTCAGAAACCGAATGGCATCTGGCACAATCACTTCTGTAAGAAATATGCGAAGTGTAAACTTCACCAGATGAATCAATATAATTAACCTCAGGATGCTTTATAACAGTATAGCAACCTGACAAAACTAAAACTACAAGAATTAATTTTTTCATCTTCTATTTCCCATATGTCTTTTCTGCTCCTGCCTTTGCTCGGGTTGTGAAAATCCCGTTGAACTACTTGGCTGACCTTGTAAAGATGAATTATTCAAAACATTCGGCAGATCATGTTTTGGCATCTCAATCAATGTGTTTCTTCCAGTTTCATAATTTCTGTAAATTTGAATTGAATTTCTATTCGTCCCAATCCTTCTTGGTTGATCTGTTTTACGAGGTGGCGTTGAATCCTGCCTCGGTGTCCCCGAGTTCCCATCGTTTGATCTCGGCACAACTCTCGGAGTTGAAGGAGCTCGCGTTGAACCTTCACCACGCGTTCTTTCACCACCACCTCTCTCAACTGCGGGCGTCCTTCCTCCAGAACTTGCTGATTTTCTTAAACTTCCTTCATCAGAAGATCCACTTTGCACACTTCCTCCGGAACTTCTCAATGGCGCACTCCTTGATGGTTGTGCCACACTTTGCGAACTTGATTCAGTTTTCATCCTTTCATCACGCACTCCTTCTCGCGTTGAACCAAAATTTCTTGATCTAAAAACAACCGTCCTTCCACCATCAGAGTAATACGGATAATTATTGATTACCACGATCACAGGAGCTCTATACCACCATGGATAATAATACCAGGTTGGAAGATACCAGTATAGATCCCACCAATAATATCTGTCCCACCAATACCAGTTCCACCAGTAATAATCAAACCAGTATGGGTCATAATACCACCATTCGCCCCAACCAATAGCAAAACTTGGAGTATAATACCTGAAAAATAGATAATACCTCGGATATGGTAGATAATAACGATAAACATACCGCTGATAATACCATCCAGCGTAGTCATAATTCTCGGAATAGTATTTATACTCTGGTTTAGAAGTTGAGTATCCCTCGTCTTCTTTCAGCGTTCCAATTTGAGTATAACAACCCCAGAATAAAGCACTAACAAACGCTATTAAAATTATTTTTTTCATCCTTCACACCTCCTGTAATGATGAATTCTATTTCAATAACTTTAACAAATCCAGCACATAAAAAATTCTCAATCAAAATGACTGAATATACTCAAGTTTAACAACTCTTGAATTTCCAGGCTCCTTATTACGCAAAATATCTTTCCAGTTAAATTCAATTGTAAACCCATTCCCAAGCGACCACCTTATTCCAGCATTTAAATAACCCTTTCCACTTCCAATTGCATTTACAGAGTTATCATTTACAGCAAAATTATATTCAGCTGAAAATGTTAAGTCATTCCCAATTGTTTTATCAAAGCCAATATAATAATTCACCGATGCATCCCCATCATCTTTTTCAAGTGAGTAATTTACGCCCCCATGAATTGATGAGTAACCAAAAAATTTAAACGACTTGCTACCGACTAAGAAAAAACCCGGAGACTTAAATTCATACCTTTTTAAATTATCAATGTATCTTTCCCTTCCTTGCGAGTCAAATCCAAGCGCGATCGCTGGAAAATTTTTTGTTTCATCAATTATTCTAATTTTTAAATTTACACCGGGAAATTTATACCAATTAACATTTCCATCACCGATTATTTTGCTACCGCCGTATGAAATTCCGAAATTAAGACGATTAAATGCTGAAGCTGTAAGCCTTAGCATAAGTCCCCCATCTGCAAAGAAGTCCGCATCAAGCGAAACACTGTTTGATTTCAAAAGTCCAGCTGTGGGCATATCAACTATAAATCTTTGCTGAAATGTAGCCCCCGCGCCCGCTGAGCTTTGTGAGAACACATACTCAGAAAATAGAACGAGTAAAAATACAAAAACTTTTTTCATTTCTCCGCCAACTGAATTTTGAATTCTTAAATCAAAGATAATAAAAATTTTCCAGCTTGTCAATCTTTGAACTTAAAAACAAAAAGGCGTGGCTTAACGCCACGCCTTTCCCATATATTAAGGTATCGTCAACCCAACATACCTATTCCCTGCTGAGCTCTTAATCCTCAAAAGCACAACCTCACCAGATTTATGGCTTTGTACTATCTTCTTCAATTCATCAACATTACGCACCGGCTTTCTATCAGCTTCAATTATTATATCATTTTCTCTTATCCCTTTATCAAATGCCTCAGAAAACGGTTCAACCCTTGTAATTATAACACCATTTTTAACTTTATATTTATTCCTTGCCTCATCATCAAGATTTGCGACTGTCAAACCAAGTTTGTCAAAGCTTATAACTCCTGGCTCAATTTCCTTTGCTGGCGGTTCAGTATTATCCGTTTGTGCAACTTCTTCATCTTCTTTCCTCGGCTTCAATGTAGCTGTTACTTCAAATGTTTTGCCATCCCGGTAAATTTTCAATTTAACTTTGTCGCCTGGTCTTTTCCTGGCAATTATTTCCTGAAGCTCCCCAGGTCTATTTACCTCCTTACCCTCGCACTCAAGGATTACATCCCCGGATTTAATTCCAGCCTCTTCAGCTGCACTACCAGAGATAACATCTTGAACTAAAATTCCACGTGGTTTATCAAGCCCAAATCCTTTCGCTGTTGATTCATCAAGTTGAGAAATTTGCACCCCAAGAACACCTCTTCTCACCTTTCCATATTTTATTATGTCCTCTGCAACTTTGCGAGCAAGATTTATAGGAATTGCAAAACCATAACCTTGATAATATCCAGTTCTTGAAGCAATCGCTGTATTTATACCAACGACTTCCCCATTTAAATTAACAAGCGGACCACCGCTATTCCCCGGGTTGATCGCCGCGTCCGTCTGTATAAAGTTTTCAACGCCATAAGAATCTCTGATTATTCCAATATTCCTGCTTAATGCGCTTACAATCCCAGCTGTAACTGTAAGATTCAACCCAAGCGGATTGCCAACAGCAAGAACCCATTGACCAACCTGTAGCTCATCCGAGTTTCCAAATCTTGCAACTGGGAGATCATTTGCATCAACTTTTATAACAGCAAGATCTGTTAATTTATCTCTTCCAATTAGCTTACCCTTAAATTCCCTTCCATCCCAGAGCGTCACTGTTATACTGCCTTTTTCTCCACCTTCAACCACATGATTATTTGTCAAAATATATCCATCTTTTGTTATTATCACACCTGAACCCATCCCCTCTTGAGGCATCGGCTCGGGAATCTTAAACTCAAAATCAGGTCCAAAGAAATGAAAGAAGTCAAACGGGCGACTTTGGCTTTCTCTTTTGGTAACAACTTTGATTGACACAACAGTTGGAACAACTTCTTTGGCTACCTGAACAAACGCATTTTGAGTTGAAAGTATATCAAATTTTGTGTTTGTTGGTTTATCCTGGGAACCGATAATCGGTACATCAACAGCTGCAATTGGCTTAACAGCATTAAATCCAGACACAAGTATTATCCCGAACAACATTCCAGCAAGTACAAGTGCAATTGCTCCAGCAATTTGCTTCTTCGTCATGGCTTCTTTTGCCTCCTAATTAGTGTTTTTTGTTTTTAATTCAATAAATAATAACAGGGTTAAGGGACACTTTGTTTCACTTTAATTTATAATAAATTTCAAGGGATTTCAAATTCACTGGCTCATCAAAATGTGCTTTAATATAATCGCTCAACAAGTTCTGCATCTCGCTATTTATATTACTTTGGATTTTCAAATTTGTTACACTTTCAATTTTAGCCCTTTCAAGCCAGGCCAAGCTCTTAAATGTCGCAATAGAATAAGAATTCTCCCCTTTGTCAAAGCCACACTTGGAACATAAAAAACCACCTTTATCAACCACGAAAAATATCTTCTGCGCTAAATTTTTCTCCGTAAATTTTTCACCACACAAGACACATGAGTTAAAATTAATTTTAAAACCGCTCTCCTCAAGCAAATGTATAACGAAGAACCACAAAAGATTTATCTCATTTTTCCTCGCCTCGTTAAGCTTATCCAGCGTGTCAACAAGCAACTTGAAAATATTCTGATTCCCCTCCTCAAATTTTATGAGTTTATAAACGAGCTCACAAATTGAAAGACCGAGCGTCATTTTATTATAATCAGAGTAAAGATTTAAAAACGGTTTAATCACATCCGCCTGTGAAAGAAATTGAAGTTCTCTCGTTTCTTTCTTATAAAGAACGGCAAGAATATACGACATGGGTTCAAGTGAAGCCCCGAATTTACTTGTAGTAAGCATTGCACCCTTTGCAATCACATTTATCTTACCAAACTTCCTTGTATATAAAGTTACAATCTTGCTTGTTTCCCTGTATTTCATCGCCTTTAGCACAACAGCTTCCGTTTTACTTAACATTCAGTCGTGAGATTTGTTCTCTTCTTTAATTTTTTGAATATTTTCTTCAAAAGGTGGATAAATAATCCCAAGTTCAGTTATAATCGCCGTTATCAAGTGATTTGGCGTGACATCAAAAGCTGGAGAAAATGTCTTAACACCCTCTGGGGCGATCCTTTTCCCCATTATTTCCACAATTTCATCCGAACCCCGCTCTTCAATCGGTATCTCATCTCCGCTCTTCATATTGAAATCAATTGAAGATGTTGGACAGGCAACATAAAAAGGTATATTATGATACTTTGCAGATATCGCAAGATTATAGGTTCCAATTTTATTCGCTGTATCACCGTTAAGCGCAACTCTATCCGCTCCAACGATAACACAATCAATTTTCCCAAGTTTCATAAGATAAGCCGACATGTTATCAGTTATCAAGATTGTTTCAATTCCTCTCTGCATCAATTCCCATGTTGTAAGCCGAGCCCCCTGAAGAAGCGGACGGGTTTCATCAACATAAACTTTTATCTTCTTACCTTGCTCAAAAGCAGTGTAAATTATCCCAAGCGCAGTACCATAATCACCAGTTGCAAGCCATCCTGTATTACAATGAGTTAAAATACCTGCTTCATCAGGGATTAACTTCGCTCCATTTAAACCTATCTGTCTACACATCTGTATATCTTCTCTCTGAATTGAAAGCGCCTCATTAAGCAGTTTATCTTTTAGATTATTTACCTCAAGATGTAAATTTTCATAGAAAACCCTTCTCATCCTATCAATAGCCCAAAATAAATTCACCGCCGTCGGTCTGGTCCTCGCAAACTCATCACATACGCTTTCAAAAACAACTTTCAACTTCTCTTTATCATCACCGTTAAAATTTTTAATTCCAAGGTAAATCCCAAACCCCGCTGCAATCCCAATTGCTGGTGCACCACGAATTTTAAGTTTTTTTATAGCATCAATCAAAACTTTGTAATCTTCCGTTTCAACAAGAACGAGTTCAAGCGGTAATTTAGTCTGATCAATAAACCTGAACTTTCCTTCATCCCAATCTATTGAGCGCAATCTTGAACCCATTTTTTCTTGACTTTTTTATTTCAATTTTTTAAATTTATAGTGAATTCAACGGGCCCTTAGCTCAGTTGGTCAGAGCAGCTGACTCATAATCAGCGGGTCGGAGGTTCGAGTCCTCCAGGGCCCACAATCCCTTATATAACCTCCATAATTCGCCTAATTGAGTTATAATATAAATCTGCTACTTTCCCAATATCAATTTCAATCCAATCGTTTATCTTCATCTTTTTTTCCTGTGTTACAACACCAATTACAGCGTAAGGAACTTTATTTTCAGAGCAAATCTCTTCAAACTTCCCTAAATTCTTTTCATCAATTGTAACTATTATTCTTGATTGTCCCTCGCCAAATAATAAAAAATCGGGGCGAATTTTATCTTCAAGTTTAATCTCACAACCCAAGATATTCTCTTTATTAATTATGCAACATTCAGCAAGCGCTACAGCAATACCACCATCCGAAACATCATGAGCTGATTTTAGTAAACCTTGGCGAATCCCCTCAAGACATACCTTTTGAACTCTCTTTTCAAGATCAAGGTTTATTTCAGGCGCATCACCCAAAACCTTACCATGAACCCAGGCAAGATATTCACTTCCACCGATTTCATCAGTGTTTTTACCAAGAAGAATTATTAAATCACCTGGAGATTTAAAATTTGCAGTTGTCACAAATTTTAAATCATCAACAATTCCCAGCATACCGATAACAGGCGTTGGATAAATTGCACCTTCGGGACTTTCATTATAAAAACTCACATTTCCACCCGTCACGGGCGTACCAAAAAATCTGCAAGCATCCCCCATCCCACGAACCGCTTCTTTAAATTGCCAGAATATCTCTGGTTTATATGGATTTCCGAAGTTAAGACAATTCGTAATCGCAACAGGTTCTGCCCCAGTGCAAACCACATTCCTTGCTGATTCTGCAACTGCTATCATAGCTCCACGATAGGGATTGAGATAAACATATCTCGCGTTACAATCAGTTTTAACAGAAATTGCCTTGTTTGTTCCTTTTATCCTGATAACAGCAGCATCACCGCCAGGTAAAACAATTGTGTTTGTTCTTACCATTGTATCATATTGCTGATAAACCCATTCCTTACTTGCTATATTTGGTGAAGAAATCAATTTTAAAAATATCTCGTTTAAATTATCTGGTTCAGGAAGATCATAAGGATTGAAATTTCTAACTTTTTTAAGATAGTCTGGTTCTTTCGCCTCCCTATAATAAACAGGGGCACCGCCCCCAACGACAAGCGAATCCGCAGGTATGTTCGCAACAATTTTTCCATCCTTTTTAATCTTCAACCTCCCATCATTTGTCACATACCCAATCACAACAGCGTTTAAATCCCATTTTTTGAAGATATCAATTATTTTATCCTCAAATCCTTTCTTTACCACCATTAACATCCTTTCTTGCGATTCAGAAAGCAAAATTTCATATGCACTCATTCCCTTTTCTCTAACGGGGACACGATCAAGGTCTATTTCCATTCCGCTTTTCCCCCTTGCGCTCATTTCACTTGTTGAGCAAGTTATCCCAGCTGCACCCATGTCTTGAATTCCAACAACATAACCTGTTTTAATTGCCTCAAGTGTCGCCTCAAGCAGAAGTTTTTCCGCAAACGGATCTCCTACTTGAACAGACGGTCTTTTTGACTCGGATTCTTCACTTATCTCCTCAGATGCAAATGTCGCCCCATGAATTCCATCCCTACCTGTGCTTGAACCAACTATTAAAACGGGGTTACCCTCACCTTTTGCAATTGCACGAACTATTTGATCATGCTTCACAATCCCAACAGCCATCGCATTTACAAGTGGATTTTGGTTATAACTTTTGTCAAAATAGACTTCGCCAGCAACCGTTGGGCATCCAAAACTATTACCATAATCCGCAATGCCACGAACAACCCCATTGAAAAGATACTTAACTCTTGGATTTGAAATCTCACCGAATCTCAAAGAATCAAGGATAGCAATCGGTCTTGCGCCCATCGTGAAAATATCCCTTAAAATACCTCCAACGCCAGTTGCAGCTCCTTGATACGGTTCAATTGCAGATGGATGATTATGTGATTCAATTTTAAAAGCAACAGCAAGCCCATCACCTATATCAACAAGCCCTGCGTTTTCCTCACCCGCCGAAACAAGCAATCTACCACCGCTTCTTGGCAAAGTTTTTAATACAGCAATTGAATTTTTATAACTACAATGCTCGCTCCACATCACGCTAAACATCCCAAGCTCTTCAAATGTTGGTTCTCTCCCTATAAGAGAAATTATTCTATCATATTCCTCAGATGTTAAACCAAGCTCAATTGCAAGCTCGCGCATTGATTTGTTTTCCATGTTCACCTTTGTAAAATTTCTTTAACAATCGGAGCAAGTTTTGTCCCTATTTTTTCAAAATACAGATAGGTTAAAACCACCAAAACAAAAATTATGAAAACAAAAGTATATATTTTCCATTTTGCGACTTTTCTTCTTGCTTTTTCACCACTACCGAATAATTTAGTTGCCAACCCAATATATCTAAATCCGCGCCAGCCACATTCACTGCATCTGTAAATTTTAAAAGGTAAAAAGAACTTAACAGCTTTCTCATAAAAAATTTCTTGATCTTGACCTGTGCAATGTTCCAAATTTACCGCAATGCGGGCATGCCTCAAGTCGCATTAAATTAGTCCCCTATTTATTTTTAAAAAGTTTGCTGTTTCCTCAGGCAATGCTGTTGTTATGTAAATCCCAGAACCAAGCTCAAAGCCAGCTGGAATAGTAAGTCGTGGAAGTATCTGAATATACCAGTGGTAAAATTCTTCGTTCGCGTCTTTAAAAGGTGAGGAATGAATCACATAATTATAATCTGGATTATTAAGGGCATCATAAAGTCGTTTTAAAACAAGCCAAACAACTTTTGCAATTCCGCAAGCATCACTTTCAGTTATATTTCCAAAACAAGCATTGTGCTTTTTAGGCATAACCCATGTCTCAAATGGAGAAATAGAAGCGAATGGCTCAATCACTATGAAATTATCATCTTCATAGATAACTCTTTCATTTGAATATGATTCAAACTTTATCATATCACAAAAAACGCAACTGCCATGGTCATCGTAATACCTCGTTGCTTCTTCAAGAAGATATCTGATGTGTGTTGGAACAATTGGGCTTGCTATAAGTTGCGAATGCGGATGCTCAAGCGAGGTGCCAGCTTGTTTTCCGTTGTTTCTAAAAATTATAACGGTGTTAAGATTTGGCTCGGACATG
>NZ_CZVH01000073.1:0-9828 GCF_001458555.1 Candidatus Kryptobacter tengchongensis
ACCGATGTCAGGCTTGTTTATGCTCCTGAGACAAGCGTTGCTTACTTTGGTGGGGATCCAGATAACTTTACATACCCAAGATATGACCTTGATGTTGCGTTTTTCAGGGTTTATAAAAATGGCAAGCCATTGAAGACAAATTATTATTTCCCGTTTAGCAAAACAGGAGTGAAAGAAGGTGATGTTGTTTTTGTAATTGGAAATCCAGGTAGAACAAATCGCTTACTTACTGTTGCACAACTTGAGTTTTTCAGAGATGTAAGCTATCCTTACACTTTGTCAATGCTTGATAATCTTGTTAAAATTTACAGCGATTTTATTGCAAAAAGCATCCGGATAAAAAATTAAAGTACCAAACTCGTTTATTTAGTTTCTCAAACTCTCAGAAAGCGTATACCGGCAGACTTGCAGGTCTTAGAGATCCATACCTTATGGCAAGGAAACGTGATTTTGAGAAAAAATTTAAAAATGCTGTTTTAAATAATCCCCATCTCAAGGCGAAATATAGCGATCTTTGGGGGTGAAATTGCTAAGTATCAAGTTGAAAAAAGGAAATTATTCCCTGAACTTCAAGCATATAATTTTGTTGGACCTGCTAGAAGTGTTTATTTCAGAATTGCGAATGATCTTGTTGAATATGCGGAGCAGATGAAGCTTCCCGAGGAGAAAAGGGCGGAATCTTACAAGGGCGAACGCCTTAAAACGACAAAAGCAAGAATTTTCCCACAGGAGATAGAGCCAGAGCTTGAAAAGGCGATACTTGTTTATCAACTTAGTTATATGAAATCTGTCTTTGGCGATAGAAATCAGGCGTTTAATGAGCTTTTGAAAGGTCAATCACCCGAGACAGCGGTTGATAACTTGCTTTCGGCGACGATTCTTGCTGATAAAGAAAAAGTTACCGCTCTTCTTGAAGGAAATCCGGATGATATTTTAAAATCAAATGACCCATTTATTTCGTTCGTCGTTAAAACGAGGAAACAAGCTCAGGAGGTAAGAGATAAATATAACTCCATTAGCTCAAAGGAGTCAGCAAAGCTTCAATTGCTTGGCAGGGCGATATTTGATGTATATGGGACAACAATTCCACCTGATGCAACATTTACCTTGAGAATAGCAGATGGAGTTGTGAAAAGTTATGAATACAATGGAACAATTGCTCCATCCGGTTACAACATTTTATGGGCTGTACGATAGACATTATTCATTTAATTCAACTGAAAGAACAGATTGGCAACTGCCCGAAAGATGGAAAACCCCACCAAAGTAAGCAACGCTTGTCTCAGGAGCATAAACAAGCCTGACATCGGTGTATCTTTTGTAAACATAAGCTGAATATTTACCGCCATTGTAAAATGTCACAACGCTGACGACAATTGAATCATCTGGGTTAAGCCTTTTAAAACTCTCATAGTATCTTTGCTGTATCTCTCTTATTTTTCTGTCCCTATTTGCAACCCTTTCTTCATCAGTTTTGCCCTCTTCAAACGCTTTTTGAACTTCGTCAGTTACATCCTCAATATGAATTAACTGATCAACATAATGGTTGGGAATTTTTTCCTTTCTTCTTCAAGCGTAGCAGCGTAAAAACCTGTTTCGGGTAAATTTTCACCCTCGCGATTAACCGCATCAAGAGCTCCTCTTGCGCAATGATGGTTGGTCATAACAAGTCCATCTTCAGAGACAAAAGATGCTGAACACCCAGGAAGTCTGAGCGCAGAAAGCCGTGCTCTTTCAAACCAATCAGATGTCGGAGTAAAATTGTATGTCTTTTTAAAATAATCAATTGGAGGATAATCAAATGTCCACATTTTGCCGTTATCAAATTGTCCTGCAGTTACAGTGTCAAGGTAAGCGAGATAATCAGGCTTTGTCACTTGGTAGGTTGAACAGCCTGTGAGAAATAAAATGACAAGAAATGGGAAAAGTATAAGGTGGCTTTTAAAGTATTTGAGCATTTTTTCCTCGAAATTTTATTTTTGCAAACAAAGATCAAAATCAAAGTTAAATTAATACGAAATAATTTAAATTTCAAGTCTTTACAGGTGGCGTCAAAATCCTTGATTTAAATCAATTTTTCCCGAACAGCGATTTTTTTAAATTTAAACAAAAAGAAATTTTCATCATGACAGCAACAGAGCAACTTAAAAAAGAACATCGGGCAATTCGCTTGGCTTTGTTTTTGCTTGATATATGCAGAAGCAAAATTGAAAAAGAAAACATAGCAGATATTGAAAAAATTGAAAAATTAACCGAGTTTTTCTCGGTCTTTGCCGACAGATGCCATCACACAAAAGAAGAGAACATGCTTTTCCCAGAACTTGAAAAAGCTGGTATCCCAAGGGAAGGTGGACCAATTGAGGTAATGTTAACTGAACATGAACTCGGTCGGAACTACATTAAAATAATCAGGGAATCAACACAAAATTATAAAACGACTCATAACAACTCAGCACTTATGAAGATATCGGAAGCAATAAAAGGCTATGTCAATCTCCTTGAACAACACATTTATAAAGAAAATAATGTTTTATTTGTCATAGCGGATATGCATCTTTCACTTCAAAAACAAAAAGAATTATTTGAGAAGTTTGAGGAATTTGAATTGAATGAGATTGGCAAGGGGAAACATGAAGAATTTCACAGGATACTTGACGAAATAAAAAGTGAATTTTTCGGAAATTCAAAAATACTTGATGTGCGGGATATCCCACCAGTTCAAAGACATGATTTTATACTTGAAGAATTTAACAAATTAAATCCATCCGAAAGCCTCATCCTTGTGAACGACCATGACCCTAAACCTTTGTATTATCAATTCCAAGCTGAAAAAGAAATAAAATTTGAATGGGAATATACAATTACAGGTCCAACTATATGGAGTGTCAAAATAACAAAGAAAAGTTAACCTTATGAGTTTTGCTTCAAATAATTCAAAAAGAATTCAACGAATTTTAAAAGGGTCAATGCTAATTGGGATTTTTTTTCTTTTGTTTTTGCTATCCTGATAGGAATTTGGAGAATTGCATTGACCCGTGGTTTTATTTTACCCTCAATACCTGAATTTTTGCCCCCACACGGAAACCTTATGATTGGTGCGTTTCTTGGGACACTGATAATTTTTGAGCGAATGTTTGCTTTGCCCGTCAAATGGCTTATCTGGACACCATACATCTGGGGAATATCCTCCGCTTTAATTCACATTGATTTTCCTCTGTTCAAAATTCTTAACATCGTAGCACTTCTTGGCTGGGGAACCCACAGATTCATTGCCTACAAAACATTTAAACATCTTTTGAATCCACTTATTGAATTCCTCTCCTATGTTGCTCTTTCAATTGCTCTACTCTCACATGGCGGACTTGCAGGAAGCATTGAATCCGCACTTGCCGGATTTTCATTTGCAATTGCTGTAATAGGAGATGAAAGAATAGAATTAACACTTGGTTTCAACAGAACATCAGCAAAAGTTCTTTATTTAAGTTTAATAGTTTATCTTGGCATCTCAATTATTAATTCACTGTTTTATCTTATACCAGTTCAAATTGTTGGGATCATCCTACTTTTTGTCTCCATCGGATTGATTTATAACGACTCTGTGATAATTGTTTATGTTAAAGGTTTTGCTCTCGCACAAGGGGCGTTGCATAAGTTTGCAAGAGAAACTTTAATAGTTGCATACCTCTGGCTTATATTTGCGAGTATCTCTATAATCTTATGGAACCAAATTCAAGCAGTTGCAAAAGATGTTGTTTTTCATTCAATTGGATTGGGATTTATATTTACGATGATCTTATCCCATGCGCCAATTGTTTTGAGTTCAACGCTTGCAAAGATGCCCAAAAGGATTCCTTCAAGGATCTTGTTCTATCTTTTTCAACTAATGACAATTGTACGAGTTTTTTTACAGATTTATTCGTCACGGTCTCTGTTGAGTTATGGAGTTGGGCTGGATGGATAACTGGAACTTTACATTTCATTTTTTTCATACTTTATATTTTAAGTGTCTTGAGAAGTTTCAAATAAAAATCACTTTGATGTGAAGCAAATGCATCAAGAATTTGAAAGTGGCTTTATTTGGTGGTCACTTGGAATTGCCATATTGGGTGGGTTTATGATCGGCGCTCATATTGCAATGCAGATTGGATTCAATATGGGTTTGCCAAGGGCACTTGATATATGGATTCAAACGCACGGGCATCTCCAACTTATCGGATGGACAGGGCTTTTTATAATTGGGGTTAGTTTACATTTCCTGCCGAGAATGGCAAGTGTCCCAATTGAGAGAAGAGGCACATTTAAATTTATTCTTTATTTCACTGTCACTGGACTTTTGATCAGGACAAATTTTGAGTTCTGGAGTCCCTACTTTGACGATGAGAAAATCAAAGTTATTTTTAAACATCTTGCAAACATTGGAAATATTATTGAGTTTGCTGGCTTAATCTTTTATGTTTCCGTTCTTACCAAAACATTCTTAAAAGCGCCTGATTTTAAAAAGAGGGGCTTTGAAATAGTAAAACCATTTTTCATATTATTCATCTTGGGCTGGATAATTTATTCGCTTGTTCAGGTTTCCTCAATTTTTCTTGATAGATATGAGTGGATAATGTGGAATAAATGGAGCGTAAACCTTTTTGTAAGTTTTGTGCTTTTCCCCAATTTCATTTGCTTTTTCAATTTTAAATTTCCCGCTCTACATTCATTTGAAGCCACCCTCAAAATCGCTAAAATATATCGGCTATCTTTATCTCGTAATTGTTCTATTTCACGAGTTCATCTCCATGCCAACTCAAATGATAACTTCACCGATTGACTTTAATTTCACCGCTCTACTTGTTGATTTAACTGTCGTTTTGTTGCTTTTATCATCTGGAATAATTCAAAGAATTTTTCTACCTAATGAGGCACTTTCAAAATCACCATTTTGGAGAAGAGATGGATTTGAAAATGAAGTTAACCAAGAGAAAAAACCAAGAAAGGGTTATTCGGATTATGGTGAGTTTGGAAGATTTGAGTTTTTAATTTATTCGGCTTATATATGGCTTATGATCGGATTATTTCTTGACACACTTGCAAGGGTGCTCCTATTGTTTGATCTGTCCGTTCACTATGGCGATGATCCTACAAGACATTCTTTCCTTGCTGGTTTCATCACCCTTTTAATACTTGGAATGGCGCAGAGAATGTTGCATGGGTTTATGCACAAAAGTAAAATTGCAAACACTAAAATTGTTTTTATAACATTTATTTTAGGAAACATCGCCGTTTTTTCAAGGGTTATCCCGATGCTTGTTCCTTTTTATTTATTCAGTTCGGCTCAAATTTTAACACAGATTATGTTATATCTTTTTGGGATTTCTGGCTTTGTTGCGATCACATCACTTATTTTTCTTTTCATAAACCTCCGAAAAACCTCCAAAATGAGGTAAAATTCCCCCCATTTCAATTTGTTTTTTAAGAAATTGATGTTTTAAATTTCGTATATCTATGAAAGATAAAGAAAAAGGAAACACTTATACTCCAAATGCGCAGGCAATTAAGAATTCAACTTTAAATTTGTATAAAGATGCCCCATCGTCTTGCGAAAAGATTGATAAGTTCAAATCAACGGAGCGGAAATTTAACCTTAAAAGATGTTCTTAAGCGTCTTGCCAAGTATCTTCACAGCGAATATAAAAACTTGGGAAAAACGAAATTAGATTAAATCTTTCACAGGTTATGCCTGCAACATATCTTGGAACAAGACCCGAAACAATTTCACGAGTTTTGAGAAAATTTCAAGATGGATAACTTTAAAAATTCAATCAAGTTCATACGAGAAGTAGATTCCAATTCCTTTGCTTCTAACGAATTCTTCAACTCCAGGTTCACTTTCCATGTATGTGATCAAAATTGGTAATATATTTGGATAAACCCCTTCAAATCTTTTCAGCCGATACTCTTCAAAATTCTCAACATCATTTTTTGAAAGCTGGCTTTTACACTCACCTATTACAGTTATTTCCTGCCCATTTCTTTCCGCCTGGGCAAATATATTGACTTCAATATCCTTGCCGTATTTATCTTTGATAAATCTTCTTATCAATATCTTTTTGACTTCAATATCGTAATCCCTTTTAAGAAGCTTTGGCAAAGATTTAAAGGCTTTATCTTCGAGCCCAAAACCAACGGAATCTGATAGCTCTCCAAACCTTCTCCTAATATCCCTTACCTCTCTTGTAAGCGCCCTAACTTCGTCTGTAAGCTGGTCAACTCTGACCGTAAGTTGATTTATGCTCTCCCATACCCTCCTAAAGTTCTCTTCTGTTGCCTTCTCAAACGCATCCAACCTCTCCTCCGTCCTCCTTTGCGCCTCCGCAAGCTGATCCACTCTAATTGTAAGCTGATTCAGTCTCTCCTCCGTTCTCCTTTGTGCCTCCGTAAGTTGATTTATGCTCTCCCATACCCTCTTAAAGTTCTCCTCTGTCGCTTTCTCAAACGCATTCAACCTCTCCTCCGTCTTTCTTTGCGCCTCTGTAAGTTGATTTATGCTCTCCCATACCCTCTTAAAGTTCTCCTCTGTCGCTTTCTCAAACGCATTCAACCTCTCCTCCGTCTTTCTTTGCGCCTCTGTAAGTTGATTTATGCTCTCCCATACCCTCTTAAAGTTCTCCTCTGTCGCTTTCTCAAACGCATTTAATCTCTCCTCTGTCCTCCTTTGTGCCTCTGTAAGCTGATTTATGCTCTCCCACACTCTCTTAAAGTTCTCCTCTGTTGCCTTCTCAAACGCATTCAACCTCTCCTCCGTCCTCCTCTGTGCCTCTGTAAGTTGATTTATGCTCTCCCATACTCTCTTAAAGTTCTCCTCCGTCGCCTTCTCAAATGCATTCAACCTCTCCTCCGTCCTCCTCTGCGCCTCTGTAAGTTGATTTATGCTCTCCCATACTCTCTTAAAGTTCTCCTCCGTTGCCTTCTCAAACGCATTCAACCTCTCCTCCGTCCTCCTTTGTGCCTCTGTAAGTTGATCTACTCTAATCGTAAGTTGATTTATGCTCTCCCATACTCTCTTAAAGTTCTCCTCCGTCGCTTTCTCAAACGCATCCAATCTCTCCTCCGTCCTCCTCTGTGCTTCTGCTAAAGCATCTACCCTTTGAGTTAGAATACTTTGTGCCTCCGCCAAAACATCTATCCTCTGAGCCAAAATATTCTGCGCTTCCGCTAAAGCATCAACCCTTTGAGTTAGTATATTTAATTGTTCCTCTACTTTTCTTTGCGCTTCTGCAAGTTCAGCGACACGAATTGTAAGATTTATCTGTGCCTCACCGAGCTGTTTAACTATGCTCTTTAACTCGTTAAAATCATCTTTGGTAACATATACTGGCTTTACCCGTTCATCAATTATCCTTTCTATCTCCTTCCGAACAGATGCAGTTATCTTAGATGTTTTGCTAACTTTCGGCATGTTTTTACTTAATCAATTTTCATTTAGTGAAAAAATACAGATTTTTGAAGTTTAAAACAAACTTCTGCTCTACACTAAATAAAACAACATCGCTTCACTAAAAATTAATCCCCCAATTTATCTTTCAATCTTGCAATTGCATCCCATATCGTTTGGAGCATCCTGCCGTCAACTTCCATTTTCTCTGCGACTTTTAGATAATCCAGAACCTTTTTATCGCCTATGTTCCCTAAAACATTGTAAATAACCATCCTAACAAAAAATTCAGGTGTATTTACCATACTGAAAACAAAATCTTTTATGCTTTGATCTTTATCAGCAAAATTTGAAAGTGTTGAAATTGCAGTTATCCTAATAGATGGATGATTACCACGGATTGAATATTTTTTAAGAATTTCAATTGCCTCTTTCTCATATGAGGTATTTTTAAAATCGCCCAGCCTTCTTAAAGCAGTTGTTCTTATAACTTCTTGATGCGAATTCATAGTTAAAGCGTTCTTTATAACCTGCATTCTATTCGCTGAATCTATCAAAGCAAGGGAATTAACAGCAGATGCAATGACATAATAACTTTTATCGGTTTTTATAACTTCATTCAAAAACTCTGAAACAAAATCAAATTTAAATTCCTTCAAAGCTTCAACAACACTTCTTCTAACCCTTGAATCTTTCTCATTTCTGAATATATCAATCAAAAATCTTGCCGTGCTTTCATCTTTTAACTTACCGAGGTTATTTATCGCCTCTTGCCTTACTGCATAAAACTCTTTGCTATTTGCACTGATTTTTTTCATCACTTCTGAAACGCCCTGTTCATTTATAAATTTCCCGAGTTCTTGAACTGCCCAAAATCTATCAATCATATCTTTTGCATTTAACGCCTGATAGATTAGTTCATCTTTTGATTTCTCAAAGAACAAATCTTTCAAAATCCAGTTTCCTTTGTCAAATATAACCATCAACGGCTTGCTGTCAATGTTAAATTCAAAAGTTTGTTTTCGCTTGTCAATGAAAATTTTATAAGTTTTGCTTTCAAATTCGGTTGTTATTTCAACATCAACAGGGGTTTTGAAAACCTCGGGCGTAAGTGAATCAGCAGGGTGAATCTGTTCAACAGTTAAAGTAAGAATTTTGCTCACTTCATTATAATCATATTTCACCTCAAAGATCGGATAACCTGCCTTGTAAAGCCATTGATCAAAAAACCATTTGAGATTGTATCCAGTTGCTTCCTCTATTGCAATCCTCAAATCTTCCGTTTCAACATTTTGATACTCATATTTTTTTGCGTAATAGTTCATAGCTTTCCAGAAAAGTTCATCACCAAGGATAAATCTTATCATGTTAAGAATTGAACCGCCACGCTGGTATATGTGAGGACCGAAAAGATCAGTTGGGTCAAAATACCTGTTCCATACAGTTGGTTTTTTATCGCTCATATCGGCAAATTTCGCCGTCCTTTGCATGTTGTAAATGCTATATTGAAATTCATCCTTTCCCTTAGCATATTCAAAGTAGAGCGCAGTGAAATAAGTTGCAAACCCCTCATTTAGCCACGCATGTTCCCAACTTCTACATGTCAAAAGATCACCCCACCATTGGTGAGCCATCTCGTGGGCAACAAGACCATCGCTTGAGACATCAAGATGCGCCCTCTCATCGTGAATTGTTGAACTTGTAAGCGTCGTAGCTGTTATATTTTCCATCCCACCGTAAATGAAATCCTCAACTATGGTTTGGGCATATTTGTTGTAAGGATATTTATAGCCAATCTTCTCCGAGAAGAATTTCATTATTTCAGGCGTTTTCTCAAATGAAAGATTTGCATACTTTGCGTTTGATTTATAAACATAATATTCAAGAGGTATGTCAAGGTAATAATCCTGAAGCTTAACATATTCACCAACGACAATTGAAATTAGATAACCTGAATGAGGTTTATCCATGAACCAGTGATATGTCACCAAACCTCTCTTTTTATCCTCCTTAACAGAAACAAGTTTCCCATTTGAAACAACTGTGAAATTTTTATTCACAGTTGCAATAACCTCACTTGTAGCTTTATCATTTGGAAAATCATAGCACGGAAACCAATAATGATTATCTTCGGGTTGTCCTTGAGACCAGATTTGATAAGGTTTATCTGGATGGGCTGAATCTGGCTGGATAAAATATAACCCTTTGCGTGGATTTGAAACAAAATATTCAACAACAACGGAGAGGGTATCTCTAAATGAATATGTCCGATCAAGATAAATTTTCAATTTTTGAGCAAGCGAATCAAAATTGAAATTAAGTTGTTTCCCATTCACCAAATAAATTTTTTTAATCTTCATTTCAGCTGCATCAAGCTCAAAAACCCCAAAATCAGGACGAAGCGGGAC
>NZ_CZVH01000074.1:0-9594 GCF_001458555.1 Candidatus Kryptobacter tengchongensis
GGGATTTTTTGAAGGACCTTAATAAAGAGCAAAGGGAAGCTGTAAAGTGGGTAAATGGACCTGTTTTGATACTCGCAGGACCAGGAAGCGGGAAGACAAGGGTTCTAACCTATAAAATTGCATATCTTTTATCTCTTGGTGTTAAACCGTGGGAGATACTTGCTTTGACATTTACGAATAAGGCAGCTAATGAAATGAAGGAACGAGCTATCCAACTTGTTGGGGACATCGCAAAAAATGTTACAATTGGAACTTTCCATTCCGTCTTTGCAAAGATTTTGAGACAAGAAGCTGAAAAACTTGGTTATACAAAAAGTTTCACAATTTACGATCAAGATGATAGTTTGAGCTTGATAAGAAATGTGATAAAGGAACTCAATTTTTCTGAGGATAATGTAAATCCATCTCTTGCGCAGGCAAAGATAAGCAATATAAAAAACGCTCTTATTACTCCGGAAGTCTTTTTGACGCTTGCGGAGAATCAATTTGATGTTAAAATTGCGCAAATTTACAAGGCTTATCAACAATCGCTTTTTCAAAGAAATGCAATGGACTTTGATGATCTTCTTATAAAATCTGTTGAGCTTTTTGAAGCACATCCCGATGTTCTTGAAAAATATCAGACTAAATTTAAATATATACTTGTTGATGAATATCAGGACACTAATCGTGTTCAATATGTTCTTTTGAAAATGCTTTCCGCAAGGCACCGAAATTTATGTGTCATCGGGGATGATGCACAGAGCATATATTCCTGGCGTGGAGCTGAGATAAGAAATATACTTGACTTCAAAAATGATTTCCCAGAATGTAAAATCTTCAAGCTTGAGCAAAATTATCGCTCAACTAAGAAAATACTTCGTGCAGCTGATTCCGTCATAAAAAACAACACCGAGCAAATACTTAAAAATTTGTGGACGGAAAACAGTGAAGGGGATCCAATTGTTGTGCTTGAATGCGAAGATGATAAAGATGAGGCTGAAAAAGTCGTTCATTTCATTAAAGAGGAAATTCGCAAAAATAAATATAATCTTCGTGATTTCGTAATTCTTTACAGGACAAATGCGCAGTCAAGATTGTTTGAGGATGAACTTCGCCGTGAAGGCTTTCCATATACAATTGTCGGTAGCGTCGCATTTTACAAAAGAAAAGAGGTTAAAGATTTACTTGCTTATCTTAAAGTTATTATAAATCCAAAAGATGACGAGAGTTTACTCAGAATAGTTAATTTTCCAAATCGTGGCATAGGTGATATCACAATAGAACGGATCAGAGCTTTTGCAAATGCAAAGGGACTATCGCTTTTTGAGGCAATGTGCAAATTATACGCAATCCCTGGGTTGACCGAGAGAGCAAGAAGGGGTGTTTATAATTTTTGTATCTTAATTCAAAAATACATTGATTTGAAGGATAAAATAAGCGCTGGTGAGCTTGCAAGAGCTCTTGTAGATGATATTGGTCTCATAAGATACTACAAGCAGGAAGGAACGCCAGAAGCACAGCAAAGGATTGAAAATATAGAGGAGTTTTTATCAGCGATAACTGAATTTTCAAATGAAAATCCCGAGGATGGCACACTTGAAAAGTTTCTTGAGGAGGTTTCTCTCGTTTCGGACATTGACACATGGGAGAATAAAAGAGACGCTGTAACTTTGATGACACTTCACAGCGTCAAAGGGCTTGAGTTTCCCGTTGTTTTTATAACTGGACTGGAAGAGGGACTTTTCCCAATTGTGAGCTCGTTTTATAACATAAAAGAACTTGAAGAGGAACGAAGATTATTTTATGTCGGAATGACACGAGCAATGAAAAAACTTTATCTGTCTTATGCTAAAAGAAGAATGAAGGCTGGAAATATGTTTGAACAGCGAAGATCAAGGTTTCTTGACGAAATCCCAATTGAACTTGTTATTCAACACACTTCAAAGAACGACAGAAGAGCAAGAATCTATGAAACTTCAAGAGTTAGATCACAGGCTTTAAATCTCTCAGTTGGATTACTTGTTGAGCATGAAATTTTTGGAATCGGGATTGTGAGGGAAATATCTGGGTATGGTGATAACACCCGTGTTCTCGTTGATTTTGAGAACTTTGGGAGAAAGCTTTTACTTTTGAAGTATGCAAATTTGAAAGTTATAACCTTGTAAAAATTAGCACCTGAACGATGAAACACGGCAAAGAAATCAAACTCCCAACGCTTGGGGGAACGGAAACAACAAAACTTCTATGCTCAAAGATTGAGATAAAAAAGGGGATGAATGTTCTTGTTGCAAGTGTTAATTTGCAAGATAGCGTTGTTTATATAGCGAAAAATTTCAAGTGCAATGTTTACGGCATACATGAATTGCCACATATAGTTATCTCGGCAAAAAGTGAAATAGCAAACTATGGACTTGAAGATATCGTAAAGGTTAAAGTTATGAGCCCAGTTTCACTTGACTTTGAAAATGAGACCTTTGATTTGATAATAACAGAAGGGATTTTGAGCCAGTATAAAAAGAGCCAGATATTGAAAGAATTTTACAGAGTTTTGAAAGATGGTTCTTTCATCGGAATTGCTGATTTTTACTGGAAGAAGAAACCTGTGCCAACCTATGTGCAGGATGCATGGTATGTTGAAGGCGGTGGCATTGAGACGCTTGATGAAAAACTAAAAATATTAAAAAATTATGGATTTGAGCCAGTATTTGTTCAAGATATAAGCAAAGAACTCGTAAATTATTATTCAAAGTTTAAGAAGATAATTCAAACCTCATTAAAAGAGATAAAATTCACGAAGGATGAATTCAAAGAAGTTAAAAGGTTCAAACATGAAGTGAGCGTTTTCCTTGATCAGGGCGGAGATAAGTGGATGGGTTATGTCGCTGTGGTTGCAATGAAAAAGAAAAATCTTTGATTATTTCTGCTTTTTAAGTAAATTGAAATGTAAAGAGATTTAAAGTTTATGCCCGTTATAAATTTTCACGGCTTAGGAATTAAAATAACTTGCGATTTCGGTGAAACGATATTTGAAGTCGCTATGAAAAACTCTATTCCGCTTGCAGAATCTTGTGGAGGCGAAAAAGTCTGCGGGCATTGTCGTATTACTGTGATTCATGGAATTGAGAATTTATCAGAACCAGAGCCTGATGAAAGAAAATTGATGGCGGAGAAAAGATTTTCCGAGAATGAACGGCTTGCATGTTCAACGAGAATTTATGGAGATGTTAAAATCACAACATCTTACTGGTGATGACTAAAATAACACTTGCAGTTGGAAAAGGTTTCTCGGGTGAAATTTTCAGATATGAGATTGATGATGAACTTCAAGTGGGGGAGATGATGAAAAGGTTTGTAAGTGAAATTTATCAAGGTGAAACCGATGTTGATAGTTTTGTGCTTTTCAATTTGACCCGTGGATTTGAATATAAAAATGACGAGACATTTGCAAGCAGGGGAACAAGATCTGGAGATGTTGTTTTGTTAATTGACTTGAGAAGGAGTTAAAACAAAATTTTGGGTTAAAGGTGAGATTTAAAAAACATATTTTCATCTGCACAAACATTCGTCCGCCAGAGCATCCAAAAGGCTCATGCGGTGGGAAAGGTGCGGAGGAATTAAGGGATAAATTTAAAAAAAGGATTGCTGAACTTGGTTTAAGTAAATTTGTCAGGGTTAATTCTGCAGGTTGTCTTGATGCGTGTGAGTATGGTATAAGCCTTGTGATCTATCCAGAAGCGGTTTGGTACGGAGGTGTAAGGGAGGAGGATATAGCAAAAATCATAAATGAGCATTTGCTTAAGGGTAAAGTTATTGAAACTCTTTTGATCAAGGATGAGAAATTTAAACCCGAATTGATGAAAAATTTGAAAATTGAACCGTTAAATCACAACCAAAAACAAGCTGAGGATTGAAAAATGTCGGGAAAATTGAAGCTTTCAAAAGAAACGATTCAGGATAAGAAGAAGAGAGTTCGCAAGATCATAAATGTTTTGAAGAAGCTTTACCCAAATGCGAAGACACATTTAAATTTTTCAAATCCGCTTGAACTTCTTGTAGCGACGATACTTGCAGCGCAATGCACAGATGAGAGGGTTAACAAGGTGACGGAATATCTTTTTAAGAAATATCGCACCGCATATGATTACGCAAATGCTGATCTTAAAACTCTTGAGCAAGAGATAAAGCCGACGGGATTTTATAGAAACAAAGCAAGGGCAATAAAAAATTGTTGTCAAGTTCTCGTTGAGAAATACAATGGTCAAGTGCCAGATACGCTTGAGGAGCTTGTTGAACTTCCCGGGGTCGGTAGAAAAACCGCAAACGCTGTCCTTGCGAACGCATTTGGAAAGCAGGGAATTATAGTTGATACGCATCTGAAAAGGGTAACCGCACGGCTTGGACTTGTTAAAAGTAAAAATCCAGACAAAATTGAATTTGAGTTGATGGAAATAGTCCCAAAAGATAAATGGACGCTTTTTTCTCATCTTATTGGTGATCATGGGAGATATGTTTGTGAGGCGAGAAAACCGAAATGTTCAATTTGCAAGATCAGCAAACTTTGTCCATCTGCAAAAGCATAAGTTCAATTAAAACAAAAATACATGGAGATGAGAGAAATAACCATTGCACATAGCCCTGATTCAGATGATGCGTTCATGTTTTATGCACTCGTGAACAATAAGATTAATTCAGGTAATTTGAAATTTATAAACATTTTAAGCGACATAGAGACATTGAATAGAAAAGCGCTTGATGGTGTTTATGATGTTACTGCAATTTCGTTCCATGCATACGCCTATGTGTTTGATAGATACATACTTATGCCCTGTGGCGCAAGCATGGGACTTGGCTATGGTCCAATTGTTGTAGCGAAGGAGGAATTTGACCCTGCTGATTTAAAGAAATTCACAGTTGGTGTTCCCGGGACATTGACGAGCGCTTTCTTTATTTTGAAAATTTTTGAGCCAGAAGTTAAATATAAGGTAATTCAATTTGACAAAATCATAGATGCTATTTTAAATGGTGAAGTTGATGCGGGACTTTTAATTCACGAGGGGCAGTTGACATATTCAAACTCTGGACTTGTTAAGATAATTGATTTTGGAGAATGGTGGTATAAACAAACAGCTTTGCCACTTCCCTTAGGTGGAAATGCCATTAAGAGGGAACTTGGAGGGCAATTAATCAGAGAGATTTCAAAATATGTATATGAGAGCATAAAATATTCAATTGAAAATAGAAATGAGGCACTTAAATATGCTTTGAAATTTGCGAGGGGTATGGATGATAATCTTGCAGATAAATTTATTGGAATGTATGTGAACGAGTTAACGCTTGATTACGGCGAGGAAGGCAGAAAAGCAGTGCAGTTGTTTCTTGATATGGGATTTGAAAAGGGTTTAATCCCTAAAAGGGTTAAAGTTGAATTTGCAGAATACTAAAAATAATCTTGTTGAGATGCTTGACAAATTGATGAGATTAAAAGAAAAAAATCCAAAGATAGTTGTCGGTTTGATGTCTGGGACATCGGCGGATGGGGTTGATGTTGCAGTGGTTGAGGTTTTTAACAGCGGAAAACAAACGAAGGTGAGGACAATTGGATGGAGGACATTCCCGTTTGATGAAAAGTTAAAAAAATTAATTTTAAAAAATTCACAACCCGAAGCAAGCAGGGTTGATGAAATTTGCAGATTAAATTTTTTAATCGCTCGTGTTTATGCAGATTCAATTTTTAAAACCCTTGATGAACTTGGAATGAAGATTTCAGATGTTGATCTTATCGGCTCACATGGTCAAACTATTCAGCATTTACCGATTGAGATTGAGATGTTTGGTTATAGGATTAAATCAACTCTTCAAATTGGAGAGCCCGGGGTTATAGCTAAACTTACCGGCGTTCCAACCGTTGGAAATTTCAGGGTTGGAGACATGGCGCTATGCGGTGAGGGGGCTCCGCTTGTTCCCTATTTTGACTATCTTGTCTTTGCATCAGATGAGCTAAATAGATTAGTTCTTAACATCGGTGGAATTGCAAACTTCACCGTTTTGAAGAAAAATTGTGATGTTGAAGATGTAATCGCTTTTGATACAGGACCTGGAAATATGGTTGTTGATGCTCTTGTTAAGATATTTTTTGATCGTGAGTATGATGAGAATGGTGAAATCGCTCAAAGTGGGAGGATTTCAAAAGATCTGCTTGATAAAATGATGGAGCATCCATTTATTACAAAAAAGCCACCTAAATCAACAGGACGTGAAGAATTCGGTTCATTGTTTGTAAATCAAATTTTGAAATGGGGTCAGGAACTTTCACTTGCACCGGAAGATATGGTTGCAACCGCGACTGAATTTACAACCTATGCGATATTTAAAAATTATGAATTATTTGTCAAACCATATGCTGAAGTTGATGAGTTAATCATAAGTGGAGGCGGCGCGAAAAATAAGTTTATGCTTAATTCGCTTGAAAGACATTTCCGAGTTCCTGTCCGATTAAGCGATGAATTTGGCGTCTCTTCGGATGCAAAAGAAGCAATATGTTTTGCCGTTTTCGCAAATGAAACAATAAGTGGAAATCCTATAAATATAACTTCAGTTACAGGGGCGAGAAAAAGAACTATCTTGGGGGGAATTTACTTTTAAAATTTCAATTCAGAAAATCGTTTCTTACCGAAAATGAAGTGCTCAATCACAATGCTTTTCTTGAAGATGATGTTAGAGTTTATCTTTTTTCTTTTAATGTTTTTTTGGGTTTTGATTCTTTTCTTTATCCATTTTGGTTGTTTAAGCCAGAAGACCATATGTGCTTTAAGCACCGCAATGAAATCTCCAAGGTTTCCTTTAATTAAGTAAATGATGGCGGATATTAGATCAAAAAGCAATCGCACTGGGATGACAAAAAGTGCATCAATAAGGTGTAAATTTTTTTCAAGCATTATCAAACTGTTTCTGTAATTTAGGAATGTCTTTTGAGGGTTTGTTTTCGGTAGAGTTCCACCGCCGATGTGATAGACTACGCTTTGAGGGATGCAAAAAATTTTATATCCGTGAAGATTGGCACGCCAGCACAGATCAATTTCCTCCATATGTGCAAAAAAGTCATCATCAAGAGAACCAACTTCGTCAAGAAATTTTTTCCTTATCACCATACATGCGCCCGTTGCCCAGAAAACTTGCTTTATTTCATCGTATTGACCTGTATCCTCTTCGCAGAAGTTGAAAATCCTACCACGGCAGAACGGATATCCAAATTTATCAATGAAACCACCGCATGCGCCAGCATATTCAAATTTATTTCTCTCAAAGTAAGATAAAAGTTTGGGTTGACATGCAAAGACATCTCTATTTTCTTCCATGAAATTTATGATTGGATTTATCCAGTTGGGAGTTACCTCAATATCTGAGTTTAACAGGACTATGTAGTCACCTTTTGCAAATTCAATTGCTTTGTTATAGCCACTGCAGAAGCCGTAATTTTTATCAAAAGTTATAAGTTTTACTTCTTTAAAATTTTCCCTGACGAAATCAGCGCTCCCATCCGTTGAGCCGTTATCTGCAACAATTATTTCAAGGTTTTTATAATCTGTTTTAATGACTGTTGGAAGGAATCTTTCAAGGAAATGTTTTGTGTTCCAGTTCAGGATGATCACGCTTACCTTTGGCTGTTCCATCAGGTGAAGTTTTTAATAAAATTTAACTCACGCATATTGCAAAAGCAAAATTGTTGAGATTAAGTTTGGGTTTGGGTTGCATGATTGTTATTTACTCATAGTTTGATTAAATTTAGTATGATGAAAAAAGTTTTCCGTTACATAACTTTCTGGATTTTTCAGTCAAAGTTTTTTCCTGGAAGAAATGTTTTGAGGAAAATTATGGAGTCAAAACTGCGAGAAAATTGTGTATTTTGCAAAATTATTAAAGGTTTAGAGAAGGCAGAGATTCTTTACGAGGACAGCCATGTGATTTCAATTCTTGATATCAATCCAGTTAATTTAGGTCATGCACTTGTGATCCCAAAGGAACATTATGAGAATTTTTTGTCTTTGCCAGAGGGGATTTATTCGCATCTTTTAAGAGCACTTAGGATTATTGCGCAAGCAATTATGGAGTCGGTTGAGCCAAAACCTGAGGGTTTTAACATACTTTCAAATAATGGTTTCGTTGCAGGTCAGAGAATCTTCCACGCTCATTTTCATGTGATCCCAAGGTATTCGGGTGATGGTTTAAAATTTAAACCCGTTGTTAAAAGATACGCCAAGGGGGAAATTGAAAGGTATGCGAATTTAATAAGACAAAAGATAAACGAACCTAAAACCCAAATAATTTAACAGGAGGAATGGAATATGGCATATGAAAAATTAGTTCCACCTTCAGAAGGAGAAAAAATAACCGTTAAAGACGGAAAGTTACATGTCCCGGATAAACCGATAATCCCATTTATTGAAGGCGATGGAACTGGACCTGACATATGGAGAGCTGCAAAGATGGTATTTGATGCTGCGGTTGAGAAGGCGTACAATGGGAAAAGAAAAGTTGTTTGGTTTGAAATTTATGCGGGAGAGAAAGCGAATAAGGTATATGGTCGTGAAGTGTGGCTCCCAGATGATACGCTTGAGGCGATAAAAGAGCACATAATTGCAATTAAAGGTCCTTTAACAACTCCTGTCGGCGGTGGTATAAGAAGTTTAAATGTTACTTTGAGACAAGTTCTTGATCTCTATGCATGTGTTAGACCAGTTAAATATTATGAAGGGGTTCCAAGCCCAATGAAAAGACCACAAGATGTTGATGTCGTTATTTTCAGAGAAAATACTGAAGATGTTTATGCAGGAATTGAGTGGAAGATGGGCTCACCAGAGGCGTTGAAGATGATAGACATACTTGAGAATGAATTTGGAATTAAGGTTAGAAGGGATTCCGGGATTGGTGTTAAACCTATGTCGGAATTTGGTTCAAAACGACTTGTTCGTAAAGCGATAAAGTATGCAATTGAAAACGGGAGAAGAAGTGTTACCCTTGTTCATAAAGGAAATATAATGAAGTTTACAGAAGGTGCTTTTCGTGAGTGGGGATATCAGGTTGCGCTTGAGGAATTCAGAGAGTATGTTATAACGGAGGAAGAACTCACCAAAGATTATGGCGGGAAGCAACCAGATAGCAAAATAGTTATCAAGGATAGGATTGCTGATAATATGTTTCAGCAGTTGATCACAAGACCAAGTGAGTATGATGTTATAGCGACTCCAAATCTTAATGGTGATTACCTTTCTGATGCTGCAGCTGCTCTTGTAGGAGGACTTGGGATTGCACCAGGTGGGAACATAAGTGATTTTTATGCTGTTTTTGAAGCAACGCATGGCACCGCTCCAAAATATGCAGGGCTTGATAAAGTTAACCCGGGTTCTGTTATTCTTTCCGGTGTTATGATGTTTGAATATATCGGGTGGAAAGAAGCTGCTAAGTTGATTGAGTATGGTATGCAGGAAACGATAAAACAAAAATATGTAACTTATGACTTTGCACGGCAGATGGAAGGAGCAATTGAAGTGAAGACAAGCGAATTTGGAGGTAGGATCGTTGAAAATATAATGAAGTGTGATTTGAGTGAAGTTT
>NZ_CZVH01000075.1:0-9555 GCF_001458555.1 Candidatus Kryptobacter tengchongensis
GTCCGATTGAATATAATTCCCATCAATATCATAAACCTTCAAATAATAATGATGATAAAACGGATTCCTTCTCTTTATCCCCTCAAGGCTCAAATCAGCGAATTGAAAATAAACAAGAGTATCTATAACATGAATAGAAATTGCATATGAAAATTTTAACGCTAATTCGTTTATCTTCGGAATAGGAAGATTCCAAGGCATATCCTCCTTTATTGGTCTAAATTTGCCTTGAGTTCCAAAAACCTTTACCAAATTATAATTCCTATCATATTTGTAAATTCTATATGTTCCTCTCACCTGCGATGTGTAGATATTACCAAACTTATCAAATGCTATAAGAATATGTGTATAATAAACTTTGAATTTCTTAAATATCTCATCAGAAACTCCAAACAGTTTAAGCACATTGCCTTGGGTATCAATAACTGCAACTAATTTTGATTTATATATCTCTGATTCATTGAAATACATAGGTTCAATTATTCCAACACAAATTTTGCCATCATGAACCCTGATACTTCTAATTGGACCCACCAAATTTGAACGTAATTTAAATGAATTTATAAAATTCCCCATCGTATCAAACACAGAAAATCTCATATTCCCCATATCAAAAATATAAATTAGACCATTGTCATCAATATCAAAATCCATTATTTCCTTAATTTCACCTGGACCACTTCCCCTCCTACCAATGAATTTTTCTATATCACCCTTTTTATTTAAAACAACTATAATATGTTGAAGTCTATCAGAAATGAAAATCTTCCCAAACTTTACCCTTACAAATAAAATCTCACTTATAAATTTATCTTTCGTTTCCTTTATTAAAATTTCAGAGACCCTCTTTAATTCACAAATCTTATTAGGCAAAGTAAAATTATAAACTTTGGTTTCACCCCCTTTCTTGCATGACACTAACAATAACACTATTAATAATCCAAATTTAAGCTTCATATATAACTGAGCCTAAACTTGTTTAACACAAGAAAGCAAGGAAACAAACCCACAACCTAAAATTACCAAATTACTGCGGAGGCTCAATAATGATATCATCAAAACAATTTTGAGCAGGCGGTTGACATGTTCCAAGATTCTCCATCCACGTCCGCCTTGGCGTAGTTTGAGCTTTTGAATAACTTCAAGAGCAAATATAATACTAATTACAAATTAACACTAATCAGCCAAAATCTAAACCGATGTCATCCTATTCCAAATCCTGAAACAACGAAAATAAACCCAATTACGATTCTTAAAACTAAACTCAATTTAATAATCATAAATCAAACCAAATTTTTTTCTCACTCAAAATTTAAATCATCAAAATTTTTTGTCAAGAAAAGGGGAAAATTTTTATACTCCGATATCACGCCAGAATCTAAAACCAATTTACTCTCACTTAAACATTACCTCCCACTTTGAAATTGATGTGTCACTAACCCCATAATAATATCTACCATCAAAATATCCGTATTTAAATTTCTCAGGGATCTTAAACGAATATAAATACTCACCCGTCATAGATGAATAAACATCTATAAATGTCGTTGAATCCTCAACCTTTAAATTCTTACCACTCGTTATATATATCTTATCCCCAACCAAATTCATACCTAAAGATGATAATTCTTTATCTTCCCCAACTTTATATATCGGTCCACTTTTAGTTTCTATAACTTTAACTTCTGGCAACTTGATATCATCAATTGTCCTCATTAAATATTTTAATGCTCCTTTCTCAATATCAATCGCAAGAAAACAATTTAATCTTTGAAACGCACAATATAAAAATTTTTGATCAGAACACACATCGCTTATTCCAGCAAGCAAAGAAAATTCAACTGAATTGGAATTCTCCGGAAAAATCTTCTCGCCCAAGGAATATAAATAATTACCCGATATATCATAAACATCAAATAAATATTCAATTGGGATTGCCCGATACAGTATAATTTTCTCCCCTGTTAAACATATTTGCATGGACATATTCTTAGGTCTAAAACTTCGCTTAATTGAATTATCATCTCCAAGTGCTGTAACAATACCAGTATATGGATCATTAATCCATACCCTTAAATCATTATCAACAACAAAATCCACTGGGTTTAAAAATTCCCCTGGACCTTTACCCCTACCCCTACCATATGAGCCTATAAATTTCCCAGATAAAGAAAACTTTTTTATCTTTAAATCCCCTCTATCAAGCAAATAAAGATATAAATTTCTCTTGTCTAACTTTAACTTAACAGGTGAAAATAGAGAATCACTGGTTCTAAATACTCTTTTTACAATCACTTCCTTAAATATTCTATTCTTTATCTTTTGCTCTTTACAATACTTATTAGATTGAAAGGTCAAAATATTCCGATGCTCATTATTAAATTCCCTCACCAAGAATGAAAAAGTAAAACTAATAACTAACCCAAAAACTAAAATAAATAACCAAATTTTAAGATTCATGCCAGTATAAAACTTTTTTATTTAATCCCCAAGCAGGGCGTGAATTTAACAACCGTTTTATCAAGGTCTAAGGCACAAAATCGGATAGCCATTACAGGGAATTATCGCACAACCCGTATTACCACCCTCACAACCAACATCGCTACATATTATTCCCTCCCTGCATCCTTCTCTAGCATAAGATTCACTTAAAAAAGCTAACCCGATAGAAATAACCATAAAAACGATAATTGCTATTTTCTTTAATTTTCTCACTTTAACCCCCTCCCTTTGTTTTTTGTTAAATTAACCAAAACAATTAAAGAAAGGAAAATCAATATAAAATTTTGAATTAAATGTAACAGATTAACTTTCCCTCTCATAAATAGCACACCACAACCACATTCCGAAGTTGAACCAATCAAATACTCATAAAAAATAAAACCTGTAAAAATTAAAAGCATGATAAAACCAACAATAATTGAAATCCTCATACTGCCTTCAAAAATCAATCCAACACCAATCCATATCTCCAAAAATACTATCGGAAATGTTAAAATCTCAAGCGACTTATCAACACTGATTAACACGCTTCTGAAAACATCTATATCTAAAATCTTACTTATTCCGGCACTTATAAAAACCAAACTCAAAAAATATGAAATAATCTTCGTTTCATCTAACCTGTCTAATATTTTTAAAAACTTAGCAATCATAAACCAAGCCAAAGTTATTTTCTCACTCAAAATTTAAATCATCAAAAATTTTTTGTCAAGAAAAGAGGGAAAATTTTTACGGAAAAAATTTACGGAAATTCTTTACGGAAAATTTTTACACCTTACCCTCACACCAACCCTTCACCCCCCCCATAAAATTTTCAAATAATCCTGAACCAATTTTTCCTTAACTCCAAAATTCTCATCCAACTTTCTTTTAAACTCTAACGGTGAAATGCCCAATTTAAATTAGGTCCACAACTCAACGCTTTACTTTCAATGGGATAAACTCGCAAATATATATCACAGGATTGGGTAATTCATAGGGCTTATCTCCCAAGGGTTGATACGAAAAATAAACATATCCCTCACGATCAATAAAAATCGGATACATTCCATCTAAGTTAAATGAGGTTAAAACTTTTTCTTCAGGTAAATAAAATATCTCCAGATAATTCTTTGTTTTTTGCTCGTCCGGTATCTGAATAATTATGAAAAATATATCACCCAAATTTAAAACTGGTGAAAGTATCGGAGTAAAAGTAGAAATGTCAATAAATGAATCGGGCGTTAATTTAGGATATCTATATAAACTTGAATTTACCTTTATATCTTTGAGCTTTTCCCCGCTCAGATTAAATATCCGAATAACATACTCATATGGATGAATTAAAAAAATTCTATTTTTGTAAAGAACACATCCACCAACCTTACCAGATATAGGCATTTTAATTGATTTAATAAAATCGCTCGACTCACAAAATGTAAATAATAATTTGCCGTTTTTTGAATTAAAACAGGAAACCATATCTTCTTGGATATACCCGGCACCATATACATATAACCTCTCTGATACCAAAATCATATGTTCCCCCCTTCTTCTAATATTAAAACTAAACTGATATTTGCCCGTAGTATCATATGCAGAAACCCGTGATAATTTTATATCCAAAACATAAATAAGTCCATCTTTATCATTAAATTTAACATCTATCGGATATAGAAACTCGCCAGGTCCACTGCCCTTGTTCCCCAGCCTCCTCAAGAACTCACCTTTAGAGTTAAAAATATAAATTTCCCTTGTTATCCCATCGCTTATTAAATAATTTCCATTTGGTAATTTAATAAACTGATTTACTGAGCCAATAACCTGATCTTTAAATATTATTGAATCTTTTATGGCAAAAAGTTCACCAAATTTTTTAGCTTTTTTGAGATTTTCTACATCAATGAATTTAGATTCATACATAGAGTATGGTAAATCCCCTAAATCCTCAGTGATGATTTTACGAGCAACCGTAAAAAGTAAATAAGAAAAAAGCATAACGAGAGATAAAACAATTATCAAATTAAATATCCTCAAGGTATTCGTTCCGAAGGTGATTTTCATTTCTAAAAATTAAAGTTTGTTATATACTTAACAAAATATAATGTTTTTTCTATCTTACCTCGTTCTGAAAAATGCACCTTTATCACCCTTAAATTAGAATCCACAAGAATAGCAATTACTTCATAACCATTAAGATTTTTGATAAATTCTCTAAACTCGCCATTATCTCTTAAAACAGGAAAGGGTATCTGCCCCGCCTTTAAAAGATAGAGCATGAGATCATCCCTTAATCCAACATTAACAGCTATCACCCCTCTCCGGAGCTTGTAAAAATCATAAAATAATTTACTCCAGATATCAATCTCATCTTCAAAACAAGAACGGCATCCACCTACAATTAAAATAAAACAAATAAATGAATAATCCTTAAAACCCGCAGATGTCCATATTTTACCGTAATAATCTCTAAAATTATTTTTTAATTCCAATTTTTTGCCAATAAGTGATGTATCAAGTTTTAAATACCGTTCCAATTCATTTAATTTTTTTTCACTTTCATTAACCAATTTCTGCAAATAGGAAATTCTGAATAAAAAGTAGAAACTTATTATAACTAATGTCAGTATGAATAAACCGCGTTCAGTTTTCATTGCCTATTGTCCACTTTTTAATTTAAACACCCCTATTCTACAATTTTGATTTAATTTAGTTTTAACCATTTCATCAACAATGATGTAAACTTTATCTAAATAGGTGCCCATAATAAGCGAATAGGGCATTTTTAAATCATGAGCAACTATTTGAGCAGTCTTGAGATCAATTATATCAACTTTTTTGTGGCGATATCTGTTGCTTTTTTCAAGTATGATTTTATTTTTTGATTCAATAATGTTAAAACTTAAAACATAATATTCAGGCTGCTTCTTTATCATTACAAAGTCGGTTATTTTACCATCGGGAGTAATTTTAACTATTTTATCTTCAAATGAAAAATAAATAACCCCATCAGAGGTAACTCTAAATAATCCAGTGACACCTTCGCCTGGTTTTAGCTTTACTCTCAATATCTCATCCCAAGTATTGCTTTTGGGATCAAATTTCACAAATGCTGGAACTAATGTATCACGAATACCCTCGTTAAAGTAAAAGAGTGAAAGATAAATATAATCTTTAAAACCTTGCATTTGCCAAACATATTGAAACGGCACCGACCACTGTCTTTGCTTTATAAATTTTCCTTCTATCTTCACATTAACTAAATGATGTGATATAACATCCCAGCAATAGATACTGCTGTCTTTCTCAGAAACACAAATTGGACCAGAGGAGTCAAAAAGTTTTTTAATTATAACTCCATTTGTGTCAAGCATGAAAACACCATAATTGGGGTAAGATATAATTATTGCATCATTTATAATAGCAAAATACCCCGGATGAATTATTACTGGCATCTTTATTGATCTTATCGTAATCTCATTAACAAATTCAAAATAATCTCTATAGTCCTTCTGGTGTAAAAGAAACGATATTATTATAAAGGATGATATTTTTAACAATCTGTACATCTGCACAAAAATGCACCTCTGTAAAAGTCAACGCATACAACTCTCACACCACTTGGAGTGGCACACATTATAGCGGAACATGGGTTCCCGCTTTGTTCGGCTTTTAAAAAAATCGGGGTGATAAGTTCAAATGCTAAAATTATCAACATAGATAATAATAATGCTGCTATTAACATTTTTACTTTCATTTTTCATCCCTCCTTTTATTTATTTTTAAATTGACCACCATCGTAAAACCGCCATTTGACAATAATTGTATCTCTTATCTCATAGAAAAAATCCCTATATATAAACCCATGCTTTTGAATCCGATAGGAGAATAAATATTCGCCATCCTGTGCAGAATAAAAATCCATAACTGTTTCTCTCCTCTTAAGACCTGACCCGCTCCTTATTAAAATCTTCCCATCAAAAACTCTTACATCAAACGATGCAATATCACTATCTTCCGCAATTTTCATCCCTCCTTCTCTGCCTTTACCAAAAGTAAAAACTCTCGGAAAAACGTTTTTATCAAGGGTTTCAATGACATATTTTAAATTAAAATTATAAACATCATAGCAAATAAGAAAACCAAAATAATGAAAGGTTAAGAATAAATTCCCATTATAAACCTCAATATCACCGGTAAAAGCGATAGGAAACCTTGACTGTTGATCTATCAAATCGCAACCAAATTTTCTTATTAAAACTCCATTTGTATCATATAGTTCAAAAAAGCAATCAAACGGAACCGCTTTCAGAATTACAAATCTACCTCCATCTAACACCCTTAATTTAGATGCCATACTTTGAATTCTTAACAATTTGTACAATCTCCCATTTCTATCAAAAATTTGGATTAACCCAAGCCCTGCATCGTAAATCCAAACCCTTCCGCTTTTATCTATATCCATATCCATTGGAAGCGTAAATTCACCAGGACCTTTACCTTTTCCCTCACCTATTTTTACAAGCAATTCCCCGGTCGGTGAAAATTTACTAAGTTTATAATCATAATCCCAACAATAAACATTATTATTAACATCAATTCTAACTCCACCCCAAAATTTAAATGATGTTATACTATCACCTAATTTAAGTTCCCTCCAAACCCTACCTTTTTTCTTCTGAGTTTTTACCTCATGGTTAAACTTTATAGAATGCAACTGCATATTTGCCTTGCTAATCTTCGTGTATCGCAAACATAAAATTGAAATAGAAACAACAAATAACAGAATAAGTAAAACAAGCCGTAAATGTTTCATATCCGTTTGAATATATTTTAAAAATTTAAACCGGATAAGGGGCGGGCTTGTAACATACAATATCACCTATGCTTGCACATACCCAGCAATTACCTGGAGGACAACCAATACACCCAGCTCTATCTTCACAAATATCTCCCCATGCCAATGCAATGTTAGTAAAATTTAAAATATCGCTTATTAACACAATATCAGTTAAATATCTCATTTCTTATCCCTCCTTTTTGTTTTTTAAACTTACCAATGTTAAAAACAAAACAAGGGATAAATTCTCAACAAACATAGTTAATCCAACCTCCCTCTTAATAAACCTGCCAAAACATCCACAACCCTAAAACAAGCAGTAATTTATTTGAAAAGGTGCTTTAACAATTTGTAAAAACTATATCTCTTTGTTTTATCACCTGACACAGGTATATATGTTAAAAATATCTCCTTATTTTCATTCACAACCACAATACAAGTTCTAAAAATATCATATATGAAAAAATTTTTATCCAAGAGAATAAAAATCGGAAATTTTGAAGATATTCTCTTAATGTTATCAACGAAAACAGCGCTATCCAAACCAAAACCTTTAACCATTACAATCCCTAAAATTTTAGAGTTTTCTAAATTTGATATTGAATTAAGTTCATCTATCTCATCTCTTATGCAGTTTAAACAACTTTCCTGCGAAATAAACATAACTATTACCCTTTCGCTTCTTTGAGCCTCTGAATATAAACTCGTTTCCTTTAAACTTTTAATCTCAACTAACCTAAGGTTATCTAATTTCTTCCCCGAAAACTCCCACTCCATCTCATTATTCTCAAATAACCCTTCAAGAATTTTATTTACCTCAATAGCCTTATCTATCTGCTTCACTAAAACCAAATTGCGAATAACCTGAAATATATTCAGCAAAATAAGAAGAAAAATAATTAAATACAGATGAATTATTTTTGCATATTTTCCCTTTTGTTCCATTTCAAACTGTAAAGAGCTATTTTCGGATTTGTATTTTCACTTTCTGAAGGAACAATAAAACCAACTTTATCTCTATAAGTGAAAGCAATCAAATTTTGAACACTTATGTTTCCACCAATGTGCTGACCCTCCGTGGTATATATCTCTAAATACATAATCGGTGTTCTATTTACATCATGATTTATAAGCTGAACGATTATTAAATTTGGTTCAAGAAAGAAAAGATCATATATCATCGTTTTTTCATAAATTAACCTTTGCAATGTTCTCCTCTCTATATTTCGCAACCCTTTCTCAAAACCTTTATAATACTTGGGTACATTTCCAAACTTTTTTACCAACTTTCCTTCACTTGAAAACTTAAATATATTAAAATTCGTCGGAAGAATTTGATACAGATTATCCCCATTATCAACAACAATCCCACCAGCAGAAGAAACATGAATTAACACCTCCTCATATTCCTTAGGTAGAGGTGAAAACGATTTTAAATGCTCACCCCTGAAATCATATACATCAATTGTATTCCCATCTCCCGGTTCAAACTTCTGAATATATAACTTATTTGATCCTGAAAATAATCTAGAGGGATACCCGCGAATTTGAAAACTTCTAATGAATTTCCCAACGCTATCATAAACAATAATCTTATAAGAACTCGCATCAAAAACATAGATATTCCCAGATTTATCTACCTGTAGCCTCGTTGGACTTCTATATTCACCTGGTCCTTCTCCCTTTGACCCTAATTTTTTTATAAATTTACCATCCTTGGAAAACAAAAAAACATCATCTCCGTATTGATCAAGTATAACGATTGTTTCATTAGGTAACATTCTCACCTGAACCGCTTGACCAACAACAGGACCTGTTAATAACACCTCCGATGATAACTGGACTTCCCCAACTTTCTCAAAGATCTCATCAAACGAAATTTTATAAAATTGTGGTTTTAGAGTTTGGTTCCGCTTAACCAACAAGAAAACCAAAGATATACAAATCAAAATAATTGGAATTATTAGTAGTATATGAAATCGCTTTCGCATGGTAATACCTATTTAATTTTTCGTTGTTCTCTACCTACAATTAGCAATCTCCTTGCACACAACAGTTCCACCACTCACCCACACTACATGAATATCCTCCCTTAACACACCTGCAACTCTGACATCCTCCGCGACCCAAACCACAAAAACAGAGCGCCGGTAGAGCAATATCAAACGGCTATAATAAAAACATCTATTATTATCTTCAAAACATTATAGAAAAGACCCTAGAATAAAAATTAA
>NZ_CZVH01000076.1:0-36513 GCF_001458555.1 Candidatus Kryptobacter tengchongensis
TTCATCAGTTGCATTCTCAATTTTTAAATTCACACAGACAAATTTTTCTGGTTTAAATTCAGAAGAAAGAAAGGGTTCAACCTCGCCAAATCTTGAAAATTCTTCAATTGCCTCCTCAATAGTGTTAATTTTAAGAACCCTAACCCTCATAATTTAACCAAGGTTAGTTTTTATTTCAATTTTATATGAGTTTTTGAACTCACTGATCTTAAACTCAACATCAATAAATTTTTTGATCGTGTCCATATTAGTTTTCAGATGACTCGTAATTTTGGGCGTTGTAAATTGAGAAATCCCACTGGCTATAGAAAGCGGGAGTAAAATTTGATCTGCCATATATTCATCAACAGTTGATTCAGTTGATAAAAATTTTATAAACTTCTCACATGCCTCTTCAGCAACCAGTTCAGCTCTTTTGCCTTTCTCACCAAGATTAGTATAGCAACAAATTGAATTTTCAAAAATCCCAGTTATAGCAATTGTCGTGTTCTTTGAATAAGATTCGAGTTCGTCAATTATCGTTTCAATTTCGCCATATCCTTTTAAAATCCTCTCAGCGGTTCTCGCCTGTCTTTTTGCAACCTCATCTGTTAAGTTTGTATGTGCAGAATAAATTTGAATTTTTAGAAGTTTGCCTCTATCAATAAGATTTAATGGTTTTACCCCATCAGCAGGATTTATAAGAGCTTTTATCTCGCCACCTCCGTGAGGATAAAATCCAGCCCTTTTTAGCTCAACCTTGATCTTCAAACCAAGAATTTCCATAAAATAAATCCAGCAATTTTTAATGTAATCAAAAGTGGGACTCCACGAAACATGCGTTCCACCTGTTATCGTCAAATTAGATGTTCCACTTGCAAAAGAAAGTGGGAGGTAAAGCGTTTGTAAAACAAGCGATGTAGCTCCAGCAGTGCCAATGTCAAATCGGAAATTTCCATTTTTTATTCTCTTCGGGAAAAACTTTATCCAACTTGATTTAAGTTTGGCACCCTCAACGATTGCCTCCGATACAATAGAAGCTGCTTCAATTGCTTTAAGATGCTGGGCTTGAATTCCTGGATTTGGTCTATTGGCTCTGATATTTATCATCTCAAAAGGTTTGAAGAGAAGAATTGAAAGAGCAAGGGATGTTCTTAACATTTGCCCACCACCCTCACCATATGAGCCATCAATTTGGATAATTTCTTGATTTGCTTTGACTTTTGCATCCTCCATTTACAAGGTATGAGAAAATTTTTATTCCGTTTTCACTTAAAAATAAACAAAAAAATGCTCTTTTAAAATTTAAAACAAAAAAGGGCGGGATTTAACCCGCCCTTTTTGTGATCATTTCTTGGGATATGGTGGTACTGGAGGAAGTTTCTTTTCTTTTGTCTTCAATTCTTCAAGTATAAGTTCAATCGCCTTGTTTAGCTGTTCATCTATTCCCTCATATTCCTTAGCTGGATCATTGTCAACATATACATCAGGTTCAACACCATACCCTTCAATTATCCATCCTTCACCTTCAGCACCATAAACAGCAAATTCTGGCTTGTTAAGATATCCTCCGTCAAGTAGGGGAAGCGTTCCTCTTATTCCTATCACACCGCCCCAAGTCCTCTTTCCAACAAGCTTGCCAAGCCCATATTTTCTAAATCTGTATGGGAATATATCCCCATCTGAAGCAGAAAATTCATCAATTATACAAATTTTTGGTCCGTAGTGCATATCCCTTGGATTTGGTGTTGGGCTCATATATCTTGAGATACTTACCATTGCGATCTCCCTTCTTAATCTCTCAATTATCATCGGTGAAACATTTCCACCTCCATTCCCCCTTACATCAATTATCAAAGCTTTCTTACGAAGTTGTGGATAAAAATGCTTCACAAATTCATTCAACCCCATCACTCCCATATCAGGAATGTGGATATAACCAACTTTCCCATTTGTCGCTTTATCAACTTTTTCAATATTGTTCTGAACCCAATTATAATAGTAAAGCCGTGTTTCGTCTGCTATCGGAACAACTGTAACTTCCCAACTTCCCTCTTCTTTCGGTTGCGAATTAACACGAAGTTTAACCTGTTTTCCAACAGTGTTAACAAGCAACTCATAAATGTTTCTCACTTCCTTAACCGATTTACCATTCACAGCAAGAATGTAATAATTCTCTTTTACATTTACCCCAACCTCAGTCAAAGGCGAGCGAAGATTCTTATCCCAGTTCTGTCCCTTTAAAATTTTCTTTATTCTATAATAGCCTGATTTTTTATCTCTTTCAAGTTCTGCCCCAAGCAAACCAACTTGCGTTTTATCAATTTTTGGCAAATCGCCACCACCAACATAAGTATGCCCTGCGTTAAGCTCACCTATCATCTCACCAATTATATAAGTTAAATCAGCGCGATGATTAACATACGGAAGCAAAACTTCATATTTTTTCTTAACCCCTTCCCAATCAACGCCATGAAGATTCGGGTCATAGAAAAATTCTCTCATCTGTCTCCAACACTCATTGAAAATCTGCGTCCACTCAGCACGCCTGTCAAGATTTACCTCAAGCCCAGAAAGATCAAGTTTATCCTTTAATTCAACTTTCCCCTTCGGAAGATCTATAATAGAATAAGTTCTCTCCTTAACTACAAGCATTTTCTTCCCATCAAACGAGATCACAAAATTATCAAATTGCCCTATCTCCGTTTCCTTCTTCTCACTTAAATCATACACCAAAAGCAAAGGTTTCTCATCCTTCAACCCCCTTCTGATATAATAAATTTTGTCCGAAACATATCCAATTGTTGAATAACTTGATGGTGTGATCGGCAAACCAATTATTCTATCTTTTATGCCATCAAGATCAATGACAACATTAACGGGTTTCTTTTCCTGCGTTGTTTCTTTCTTTGGCTGTTCCATGCCAGATTGTTTCGCTTCATCGCTTACTTTAACCTCATCACTTGTTGGCTTAAATGGAGATTCAACGCTCTTTGAAAGAGTTATCAGGTAAATCCTCGCCATATCTTGATAAACATGGTTAAATTCCGTCCTTCCGTAGATCGGGTTAAAATCCCTGTCCGAAACAAAAATCAGATATTTCCCATCGGAACTAAAAACTGGATTATACGAGGAATGCCATCCATCCGTGACTTCGTATGACTCATCTTTTTCAACAGAGTAAAGGTAAATTTTTGAAAGACCTTCCTCTTCTGGTTTTACATATGCGATCCATTTTCCATCTGGAGACCATGAATACTGTCTTATTTCCCCTGCTGTTGCCTGTGCGACATCTTTTATTTTTTTCGTTTGCACATCAACATACCTTAATCTTAATTTTCTATCCGACCACATTATCCTTTTACCATCTGGTGACCACACAATACGATATTTGTATGTATCTTCACCAGAGGTTAGTTGAATTGGTTTGCCGCTTCCATCCTGTGGGATTATGTAAATTTCGTCTTCACCAGAAGCATCAGAGATATAAGCGATATATTTCCCGTCGGGCGACCACACGGCGTCACGCTCATGAACACCTGAAGTATTTGTTAAGTTTCTCGTCTGTCCTTCTTTCGCTGGAACTGTAAATATATCACCTCGCGCAACGAATAAAGCCCTTTTCCCATCAGGTGAAATATCATAATCAGTTATAAATTCGGCAACCTTGATTATCCCGCCACGACCATTTGCCATATCATCAGCAATTATAATGGGAACTTTTTCAACCTTCTCCGTTTTCAGGTCAAATTTGTAAATATATCCACCGTATTCAAATACAATCGCATTCTTCCCAATGGATGGGAATTTGATATCATAATCTTTGAAGTTTGTAAGCTTTCTGGTTTGTTTCGTCTTCAAATCATAAACATAAAGATTCATTCTCTGATTTTCATCTCTATCTGAGAGAAAATAAATTTTATCACCATACCACATTGGTATGATATCCGAAGCTGGGTTGTTGGTTATATTTTCTGTTTTCTTTGTTTCAAAATCATAAATCCATATATCATCCGCCATTCCACCTCTATATCTTTTCCATGTGCGGAACTCGCGGAACACCCGATTGTATGCAAGCTTTTTACCATCTGGCGAAAATGAGCAAAACCCTCCTCTTGGCAATGGCAATTCCTCAGGAATATCTCCATCAAGCGAAACTTTGTAAAGTTTTCCTTGAAAAGCATTCCAGCTTTTCATCCTTGAACGGAAAATTATATATTTCCCATCAGGTGTCCACCCCATAACGATATTATTCGGACCCATTCTATCTGAAACATCGTCACGCTCAAGTGTAGCTGTATAAGTTAATCTTCTCGGAACCCCACCTTCAGCAGGCATTACATAAACCTCAGTATTCCCATCATACTGCGCTGTAAAGGCGATATACTTTCCATCTGGAGAAAACCTCGGGAACATCTCATAACCTTTGTGGCTTGTGAGCTTCCTGGCTATACCTCCGCTTGAAGATACAATGTAAAGATCGCCAGCATAAGTGAAAACAATTTGGGAATCATAAATCGCTGGAAAACGGAAAAGCCGAGCTTCTTCCTGAGATAAAATTATTGTTGTAAATACCAAAATCAAGAAGACTGATAAAAGTGTGCGCTTGAGCATGGCTTTGCCATTTTTGTTTTTAATGTGAGGTTTGATCTTCAAAGCTTTGACGAGTCTTTCTTTGGATTAGTTTCTCGGTTTTTTTAAAATAATATGTTGCCTTTGAACCTGATTAAAATTTTAAAATAAACTCAATTAAAATCAAAAATTGCCTCAAATTTCAAAAGAAAAAATTAACAAAATCCTTGTTATAAAACTTCGTGCAATTGGAGATGTCCTGTTATCAACGGCTGTTCTGAAAAACTTGCGATATAATTTCCCAAACGCAAAAATTGACTTCTTAACTGAACCCCCAGCAAAAGAAATAGTAGATGGAAACCCATTCATTGACGAATTGATAATTTTTGAGCGAGAAAAAAATAACTTAATTAAATTTTGGGAATTGAGAAAAAGGAAATATGACCTTGTGATTGACCTTTTTTGCAATCCAAGATCCGCCTTGCTGACATTTATAACAGGAGCAAAATACCGTGTTGGTTATGCCTTTCGGGGTAGAAGCTACGCCTACAATGTCAAACTAAAACCAAGAAAAGAAGTTCATCACAATGTTGAATTTAACCTTGATGCCTTGAGAGCCATTGGACTTGAAATAATTGATAAAGAAATTTATATACAACTTAATGAGGAAGCTGAAAAATTCGCAGAAAAATTCTGGAAGGAGAACAATCTTAATGGGAAATTGGTCATCGCCTTAAACCCAAGCGGGACATGGGAAACAAAAAGATGGGGAATTGAAAAATTCGCAAAGCTTGGTGATATAATAGCCAAAAATTTTAACGCAAAAATTTTAATCCTATGGGGAAATCAAAAAGAACTTGAAGATGCACAAAAAATTTTCTCAATCATGGAAGAAAAACCCCTGATTCCCCCAAAGACAAACTTGAAACAACTTGCATCAATTTTAAAAAGATGTTCTTTCACGATAAGCAATGACTCAGGTCCTATGCATATCTCAACCGCCGTTGGAACACCAACACTTGGGATTTACGGTCCAACAAATCCCTACGCTCAAGGTCCATACGGAGAAAAACATCTATGGGTGAGAAAAGAAGATCTTGAATGTATAGCATGCAACCTGACAAAATGCCCGATTGGAAATATCTGCATGAAAGATTTAACAGTTGAAACAGTTTTTGAAGCTTTCCTTAAACTCGTTGAAAAAAACAAAGAAAGCAAAATATAAATTCAAACTTTTCTGTGTCCAGATGCGGTTTCAAACATATTCTGATTTTATTTCTTTATCTGCTCCCAACCTTTAAAACAGTTTCACAGCAAAAACTTGTCCAATTAATTCATGCAGATAGCTTAGTCGGAAAAAGATATGATTCAAAGACTGTGCGAGAGCTTATCGGAAATGTTCAACTCAAACATGAAAACATCTATGTCTGGTGCGATAGGGCAATCCAATATGTTGATGAAAACAGAATTGAAGCATATGGAAATTTAAAAGTCAAACAGGATACGCTCTTGCTTGAAGCAAATCAAGGAATTTACCTTGGAGATAAAAAAATTGCAATTTGCGAGGGAAATGTAAAATTAACAGACGGAAGGACAACACTTGAAGCATCATATGGAAATTACGATACACAAAAAAAACTCGCTGTCTTCAAATCAAATGTAAAACTTGTTGATTCAACCACAGTCATAACATCCGATGAACTTTTCTATTATCGCACGGATAAAAAATCAATCGCAGTTGGAAATGTTATTATCAAAAATCTTGAAAACAACATTACGATCTACGGCGGCTATTTTGAAAACTATGATAGTGCCAAATATAGCGTTATAAAAACTAATCCCAAACTCGTTCAAATAGATACATCCTCCGACGGGAAGATTGACACATTGATTGTTGTTGGAAAATTTATGGAGGCATTTAGAGACACAAATGTAAGCATGTTTTCGGCAACGGATAGCGTTATGATAGTTCGTGGAGATTTTTCAGCGATTTGCGGAGATGTTTTTTACTATGATAAAAAAGATTTGATAATCTTATGGCGAAACCCGATTGTATGGTATGAAAATAGTCAGATATCTGGCGACTCAATTGTTGTTAAGTTAAGGGATAGAAAAATTGAAGAGGTTTTTATTTATGGTTCCGCCTTTGCAATTGACCCAGCCGATTCTGCTTATCCCGAAAGGTTTAATCAATTAAAAGGAAAGACGATGTGGATTAAATTTAAAAAGAATAAAATTGATGAAGTCTATGTTGAAAAAAATGCGATGAGTTTGTGTTATATCTTTGAGACAACCGAAACAAATGAAAGAAAACCAAACGGAGTTAACTTTGTAAGTGGAGACAGTGTATGGATTAAATTTAAAGACGGGAAAATGCACAGGATAAAAATTATCGGTGGAATTGAAGGGTTTTATTATCCCGAGGAACTTGTTGCGGGTAAGGAATCAAACTTTAATCTTGAGGGTTTTAACTATATAAAAAGAAAGCCAGAGAAAAATGCTAAACTTGAGATTGTTTGGTTTAAATAAAAAAAATGAACTTGAAAAAAACTCAAACAACAGCGTTTTACGGGCTGAATCTCTTTATAAACGATATAAAAAAAGATATGTCGTCCGAAATGTCAGCATAGAGGTAAAACAAGGGGAAGTGGTTGGACTCCTTGGACCAAACGGTGCTGGGAAAACAACAACATTTTATATGATTGTTGGGATGATCAAACCAAATGCTGGAAAAGTTTTTATTGACGATGTTGAAATCACAAAATTACCAATGTATAAAAGAGCAAGATTAGGGATAAGTTACCTGCCACAGGAAGCAAGCATATTCAGGAAATTAACGGTTGAAGAAAATATCATGGCAGTTTTACAAATTATGGATTTAACGCCCGAACAGAGAAAAGAGAAACTTGAAAAACTTCTTGAAGATTTCGGCATCGCTCACATTAGAAAAAGCAAAGGATATATGTTAAGCGGTGGCGAAAGAAGAAGAACCGAAATCGCCCGTGCACTCGCAACAGAACCAAAATTTATACTTCTTGATGAACCATTCGCAGGAATTGATCCAATCGCCGTTGAAGATTTAATGAATATAGTTGGAAATCTAAAAAATAGAAATATCGGCGTTCTCATCACTGATCACAATGTCCACGAAACTCTTTCAATCACGGATAGAGCTTACCTTTTATTTGAAGGGCAAATTTTAAAAGAGGGAACAGCAGAATTTCTTGCCAATGACCCTGAAGCAAGGAGATTATACCTTGGCGAGAAATTCAAACTTGACAGATATTAAATATCAAGCGCCCTTTCAATTATACCACCGCCAACAACAATATCACCATCATAAAATACAACTGACTGCCCTGGAGTGATGGCACGCTTTGGTTTTTCAAATTTTACAAGAACTTTATCATCATTGTAGTTTTCAAGGATTGCGGGACTTCCCTCATCAGAATATCTTATCTTTGCGGTAACCCTCATCCCATTTTCAATTTTTTCAACGGAAATCAAATTAACATTTCCAGCTATTAACGCATTGTGATAAAGCTTTTCTTCCGTTCCAACCTCTATAATGTTTCTTTCAGGATCAATCCCAATAACATAAACTGGATAACCAAGCGCAACCCCAAGCCCTTTCCTTTGCCCGATTGTATAAAATGGATAACCTCTATGCTTCCCAATGACTTTCCCATCCATAATTATATCTCCACCTCTAACTTTCTCAGCAAGCCCCTGAACGCTATTTTCCAAAAACCTTGTATAATCATTATCTGGAACAAAGCAAATTTCAAAACTTTCAGGCTTATTTGCGATTCTCAATTCATACTTCTTCGCAAGCTCCCTCACCTCCTGCTTTGTAAGCTCACCAAGAGGAAATATTGTCCTACTTAGACTTTCCTGGGTTAAACCCCAAAGAGCGTATGACTGATCCTTTGATGAATCAATCCCACGCATCAAAATATATCTTCCTTTCACTTCATCAAATTTAATCCTTGCATAATGACCCGTAGCGATATAATCAGCCCCAAGCGAAATCGCTTTTCTTATCAAAGCTTCCCACTTTATCTTTCTATTGCAGATGACACAAGGGTTCGGGGTTCTCCCCTCAAGATAATCTTTAATGAAATAGTTAATCACCTCACGATGAAATTCCTTTGTAAAGTCAACAACATAATGAGGAAAACCAAACTTTGTAGCTACATTTCTCGCATCATTTATCCCCTCAAGCGAACAACAGCTGTGTTCATTTTTCACACCCACATCTTCGTAATTATATGTCTTTATCGTTATCCCAATCAGATTGTAACCCTGCTCTTTTAAAATTGCAGCTGCAACCGATGAATCAACACCACCGCTCATTGCAACAACGACGGTTGTATTTCTTGGATTTCGCATCTATTTCAAAACCTCACTTTTTCTTTTTCTTAAATTAAAACTTATTTCCTTTGTAAAAAATTTCCAGACCGACTTTTAAATACGATATCAGATAGCTCTGAAATTAAAAGCCCTCCAAGCATCAAAGCGGAACCAAGCAAAGCAAAATTAGAAAATCTCTCATTTAAAAATATCCATGCGATAATTCCAGCAAAAACTGGCTCCATTGTAAAAATTACAGCAGCACGAGTTGGTGTTGTAAATTTTTGATATTCTGTTTGAATATAAGTTGCAAATATAGTAGCAAGAAGAGAAGTGTAAATGAGCGCAAACAGCAATTGAAATGAAAAATTCAATTTGATCTCCTCAAAGAAAGACGCAATTAAAAATGAAAAAATTGAAGTCGTCGCAAGCTGAACAAGAACGAGAGCTGAGGTTGGATGTAACCTTGAATATATATCAAGATAAACAATGTAAAGCGCAAACATTATAGCACAAAGGAGCGTTAAAAAATCACCAATTGTAAAATTTTTCCCAAGCGAATAAACAAAACTTCCAATTGAACTTTCACTTGAGGTAAGGAACAAAAGACCTAATGTCACAAGAAAAATTCCAATCAAATTTCCAATTTTAGGTGGTTTCCGCTCAATTACCAACTGCGCAACTGGTGTGAAAATTACAAGCATTCCAGTTATAAAACCAGACTTTGAAGCAGTTGTGTATTTCAATCCAAGCGTTTGAAATGCAAAACCAGCAAATAGAAAGAAAGCGATTACAAAACTATGTTTCAAAGCTAGAAGATTTAAATGCTTAAGCGATCCAGGGAAAAATACAAAATATAAAACTGTTGAAATCCCAAATCGTATCCCAAGAAAAATTAACGGAGAGACATTTTCAAGGGCTGTTTTAACAATGCTAAATGTTCCACCCCAGATAAAAGTGATAAGTAAAAGCAAAAGTTCTGCTTTATATCGTTGCCTCATCTATTTCTCAAGAAGTTATTTCGCTTTAAGCTGATTGTAAATTAAAATTATCGTTGCAACAGTTGAAGCGACCGCACCAACAGTTAAAATTACATCTTTGAAAACATTCCAGTAATAAATTGGCTCTCTTACTACTTTCTTCGGAACAAATATAAAATCACCGGGTTCAATTTTAGTGTCATCAGCATCATACCAAACATATGTTTTCCGCTTTATAACCTTTACCTCCCCTCTTCTTGCAAGTTGTGAAAATCCCCCAGCTTGAGAAATGTAATATCTATAATCTTTGCCCTCCTTATAAGCGACAAAACCAGGGTTACTTACCTGACCAAAAACATAAACCATCGGAATTTGTTTCCTCGGTATATAAATAAAATCCCCGTCTTGCAGTTCTAAGTCAGCTGTTCCGCTAATTATCTTAATAAAGTCAATAGCAACAAATTTAACAGAATCCAAAAGACTTAACTCCTGAGAGAAATTTAAAGAATCCTCCCTTGAAAATGCGAAGTTTTTAAGGAACAAATACCCCAAAATATGCTCCCTTTGCGGATCAAATGGTGTCAAACCTCTAACTATATAAGCATTCTCAACATCAGAAAAACTATTTATCCCAACCTTCCCCAATATTTCACTTAACATTGTTCCATTCCTTGAGATAGGATAAACCCCAGGATATTTAACCTCGCCCATGACTGTAATAGTATAATTTTGCTTCAGTGTCCTTTTTTCAGGGATAAAAATTCTATCATTATTTTCAAGCGTTACATCATCCCCTTTACCATTCAAGATATTACTTAAATTAACACTTAACCTCTCTTTCAATTCTCCGCTTTCATTAAGCCTTACGATTTCAACATTTTCAACATCAGCGCTTTCAATTACTCCCCCAGCTATTTTGATAATATCGGTAAGTTTATCACCTTGCACAAACTCATAAACTCCAGGTTTATTCACACCCCCGTATATTGCGACAAAAGATGATGGATCACGACGCTGAACCACAATCCAATCCCCCTCAAGCAGGTAAGGATTATATTTATCTTCCCCTATCGCAAGGTATTTGTGTAAATCAACTTTAAAAATTTTGTCCCCTCTTTTCAAGAGAATTTTTCTCAAAGAAACGCTATCAATCATAGTATTTCTTCGTGTTAATTGAAGCGAATCAGATGGTAAAAAAGCGAACAATATCGCATCTGAAACTCTATCAATTGAACGAACTTTATATTTCCCCTCGTTTAAAACATAGCCCGTTACAATCACATTGAACGATCGTGGCGCTATAAGCGTTGTTGTGATTTCGCTTGCGATATATTTTGACTTTATTTTTTGAATCATAACCTTTTTTGCTTCTGAAAGAGTAAGCCCCGAAACTTTAAATTCCCCAACAGTTGGAACTATAACCGTGCCCTCAACTGTGACCTGAACCATGAAATTTAAGGGAGGTGAACTCCATATATTTACACTTAGAACATCACCTGGTCCAATTATGTAAGTTTCTGGATCAATGGGTTTTTCAAGTGAAAAAAGAGATGGATCAAGTAAAGGATATTGAAGGTTCTGGCTCTGCTTAAAAAATTCATCAAAAAATTTCACCCCCAATTCCTTTTTTGTCACCTCAGGCTTTATTTCTAGAAGTTGTGCGAAGAGGTTAAACTTTAAAATGAAAATAATCAACAGCAGAAGAAACTTTTTCATCAATGTTGTTAACCCTTTGTTTTAAATTTTTTAACCGCGCCAAGTTTAACTATTTTTGCATTATTGGCTTTAACATTTTTCGTAGCATTTCTTGTATCAATTACAATTTTTGAATTCTTGACGATAAAATCAAAATCATAACTGCTGTGGTCTGTTGTGACAACAACGATATCAAAACTTTGCAAATTTTCACGACTTAACTCAATAGATTTAAACCTTACTCCATTTACCAACACCTCAGGAACATATGGATCATTATAAGATATGTTTCGTGCTCCCTCGTTCATAAGTATTTCAATAATTTTCAACGCAGGTGAAAGCCGTGTATCATCAACATCTTTTTTAAACGCAACGCCAAGAAAAAGTATGTTTGCATCCTTTATAGTTTTCGGGATGCTACTCAACTCCTTCAAAATTAAATTTACAACATAAAAAGGCATTGACTCGTTTGTCTCAGCAGCTAACTCAATAAAATTTGTATGAAAATCATATGACCTTGCAAACCACGCAAGATAGTATGGATCAACCAAAATACAATGCCCACCAATTCCGGGTCCAGGATAAAATGGCATAAAACCAAATGGTTTGGTTGAAGCTGCTTCAATAACCTCCCAAATGTCAATTCCACCAATTCTATCACAAAGCTGAGCAAGTTCGTTGACAAGAGCGATGTTAACACTTCTAAATATATTCTCAAGAAGTTTTGCCATTTCCGCAACACTTGGAGATGAGACACGATGAACGTTTTTTGAAATTTGCTTTATAACTGCTTCAGCTAAACTGGTACACTCTGGCGTAACACCACCAACAATTACAGGGGTATTTGAAAGATTCCATTTCTTATTACCAGGATCAATTCTCTCGGGTGAAAAAGCCAGGAAAAAATCTTGACCAACCTTTAAGCCCGTTTTTTCCAGTATCGGAAGGACATAACTTTCAGTGGTTGTGGGAAAAGTTGTGCTCTTTAGAATTATAATTTGCCCAGATCTTAACTTTTTAGCTATATTTTCAGTTGCATTTAAAATGTGCGAAATATCAGGATCTTTATTTTCTTTAAAAGGCGTTGGAACACAGATGAAAATTACATCAAGTGTGTCAACACAAGAGTAATTATCCACAGCTGAAAGTTTCCCAGATTTGACAAGTTTCCTTAATTTCTCAGAATCAACATCCAAGATGTAATTCTCACCCTTGTTTAACCTCTCAACTTTGCTTTTATCTATGTCAATCCCAATCGTTGTGAAACCCTTTGAAGCATACTCAACTGCAAGTGGAAGTCCAACATATCCAAGCCCAACAACACCAATTTTGGCTTCCTTTTTGAGAATTTTTCTTCTTAAATAGTCCAAGTTGAAAATTTACTTAATTTTTTAATCTTTCCCCATACCAAAGTTGATAGTAATTTTGATATTCGCCTGAAATTATTCTCTTCCACCAGCTTTCGTTCTGAATATACCAATTTATTGTTTCTGTGATCGCCTCTTCAAATGAATAAATCGGTTCCCAACCAAGTTCATTTTTAATTTTTGACCAATCCATAGCATACCTTCTATCATGCCCGGGTCTATCTTTGACAAATTTTATAAGCGATTCAGGTTTTCCGAGTTTTTTTAAAATCAACTTTACAATATCAATATTTTGCCATTCATTGCTCGCACCAATATTGTAAATCTCCCCAGGTTTGCCTTTTTGAATTACAAAATCAATCGCGCGACAATGATCAATTACATAAATCCAATCTCTCACATTCCTTCCATCTCCATAAACTGGCAACGGTTTATCATTTAGAGCATTTATTATCATCAATGGTATGAGTTTCTCCGGAAACTGATATGGTCCAAAATTATTTGAACATCTGGTTATTACAACGGGAACTCCAAATGTTTTAAAATAAGCTCTACACAGAAGGTCAGCACTTGCTTTGCTTGCTGCATAAGGTGAATTTGGCAAAAGTGGCATATCCTCTCTGAATTTCCCTTCTGGACCAAGCGAGCCATACACCTCATCAGTTGAAATTTGTATAAACCTTTCAATACCGAATTTCTTTGTCACCTCAAGCAGAACCTGAGTTCCAAGAATGTTTGTCCTTATAAAAATTTCCGGTCCAAGTATACTTCTATCAACATGAGATTCAGCAGCAAAATTCACAATTAAATCAACTTCAAATTTCTGAACAATATATTCCACAAGTTCCTGATTACAAATATCACCCCTCACGAAATGATAATTTGGGTTATCCTCAACATCTTTTAAATTCTCAAGGTTACCAGCGTAGGTAAGCTTATCAAGATTTACAACTCTGACATCCGGGTAATTTTGAAGCATATACCTTACAAAATTGCTCCCTATAAACCCCGCTCCTCCTGTTATCAGAATGCTTTGCATTTGAAAATTTCCCTTTTTAATTTGAAATTGATTCCAAATTGAAAATTCCCCTCACCAAAAACTCCTCCCCCTTTAAAGGGGGAGGATATGAGGTGGGGGTGTAAACTCACGAAAAATTCAATTAAATCTATAAAAACGCACCCAAAAAATCAATTAAACACAAAAGCACCTTTAAATAAAATTCAGCAATGATAAATTTCTTCATCAATTTTCTGTCATATGCCATGCGTTTTATAATTTATGCTTTGTCTCTGCTTACTGGTTTGTGCCTCGCTCAGATTCAAAATGTTGAAATTGCAATTTCAAAAAATGATTCCATAATCAACCTCCCGCATCGTTTCATCATCCCTCAAAGTGAGGTTATTAAAATTGACTCCTTTTCCCTTTTCCCCGAAATTCACTATAAAATTGACTATAACATTGGAAAAATTTACCTGTATAAATCCATCATTGAAAAGGTTAATTCATCAGAACCGAAACTCAAAGCAACTTATAGGACGATTCCCATTGATACAGTGTTTTTCAAATATAGCAAAATTGAATTTTTAGAGACAAGTAAAAAACAGGAGGAAAAAATTTTTAAAGTTGAAAAAATTTCTGATGAAGCATCGTCATTTTCAGGAAACATACAGAAAAATGGGAGCATAGTTCGTGGTTTCACATTTGGAAGCAATCGTGACCTTATGCTTCAATCTGGTTTCAACTTGCAATTATCAGGAAATTTAACCAAAGATATTGAGATTGTGGCTTCGTTGACAGATGAAAATATACCAATTCAACCAGAGGGAAATACGCAAACCTTGCAAGAAATTGATAAAATTTTTATTCAAGTGAAATCAAAAAAACTTATTTGCAACATTTGGAGATTATGATATCGGTTATCAGTTAAGCGATGATCAAAATTTATATTTTTCTGAATCACCCGAATTTGCAGGAATTAGAAGAAGATTACAGGGCGGAAAATTTCAAGCTAATTACCAGCTTGATTTTTTAAAAACGAAAAATACAGTTGCCATTGCTTCGTCAAGAGGAAAGTTCGCAACAAATTACTTCAACGGGATTGATGGTATTCAAGGTCCGTATAGATTAACTGGACAAAATGGCGAAAAAGATATAATTGTAATCGCAGGGACAGAAAAAGTTTACATTGATGGAGAACTAATGACCCGTGGAGAAAGCAACGACTATGTAATTGACTATTCAACTGCCGAAATAACATTTACTCCAAATCGTTTAATAACTTCTGCTTCAAGGATAACCGTTGATTTTCAATACACGGATAGAAAATATGCAAGAAACTTCCTCGCCCTTGTTTCTGATAATCTACTCTTTGACGATAAATTGAATCTATCTTTCTCCTATTTTTACGATTCTGACAATAAAAATGCCCCAATTGACCTCGCTCTTTCGCAATCTGACATTGAAGTTTTACGCATGAGCGGTGATGACATATTCAAAGCAATTAAAAGCGGGGTAAACTATGTTGGTTTTGACTCATCAAAAGGGATAGGAAAAGGACAATATGTTAAGAAAGATACAGTAATTGACCTTGAAAGATATGAAATTTTCATATATGCACCAGGCGACAAAAACGCCCTTTATTCGGTGACTTTCTCATATGTTGGTACTGGGAAAGGAGATTATATGCGTCGTGGAATTGGGAAATATGAGTTTGTCGGAAAAGGCAAGGGTGATTATCTTCCTGTGATTTTTCTTCCCATGCCACAATCATCGCAAATTTTTGATATTGGAGCAAGATATAAAACAGGAAATTTCAATTTTCTCACCGAGCTCGCTTTGAGCAACTCTGATAAAAATCAGTTTTCCACAATAGACGATGATAACAACAAAGGCTTTGCCTTAAAATATGGATTCAGCTATTCAAGTGGCAAAATTTTTGAAAAAGGATTAAGAAAAGTTGAATTTAACATCCATCAAAGACATAAAAACAAGAACTTTACTGGGCTTGATAGATTTGATGTCGTTGAATTTAATAGGAAATGGAACACCACTGATGAAGCATCTAAACTTGATGAATCAATACTTGAATCTGCTCTGCGATTTGAAATTTTTGGAAATAGCTTCTTTGGTCTTGGATACGGCTTTCTAAAAAATGAAAATAGATTTAAAACCAATAGAAGTGTGTTCAACTTAAAAATCAATGAAGATAAATTTCCTGAAATTGATAACCTCACCGAAATTTTGCTATCAAAACTTGATACATTAAAATCAAAATGGCTGAGAAACAAGGGTTTCATAAAATACAAAACTTGGTTCTTAACTCCATTTGTAAACTATGAAATGGAACTTAGGCAAAACTTTACAAGCAGTTCATCAGAAGCTGGGAATTTTAGGTTTCTGAGGTTGATCCCTGGATTTGAAATAGGGTTAAAAAAAGTTAAAGCATCTTTTTCGTATGAATTAAGATTTGACGACATCGTAAGAGATGGTAAATATATCCGTTCAAGCAAGATGCAAAACCAAAACTACAGAATAAGCTTAGGAAATGAAAGATTTGAACTTAATAGCGATTTAACCCTGAATAGAAAAACTTACTTCATTGATTCAATCAAATCAATAAACAATATCCTGATAAGAACTTATAGTAGAGCGGAAATTTTAAAAAGGGCGATCAGAATAAACTTAATTTATCGTGCGATGACAAAAATGGTTTCACGACTTGAACCTGTCTTTATAAAGGTTCAAAAAGGGACAGGAAATTACAGATATCTTGGCGACCTAAACGGAAACGGAATACAGGATGCAAACGAATTTGAACAAACAAAATTTGACGGGGACTATATCATGCTAACACTACCTGGAGATTTACTTACCCCAACAGCAAATGTTGATGCAAGCTTTAACCTAAGATTTTATCCCGAAAGATTGACAAAATCTTCATTGCCATTTTCAAGCGATACATATTTTCAAGTTTCAGAAAGCAGTTTGGAATCCCAAGATAAAATTTATCTTTTGCGATTAAATTACTTTCAGCGCGAAAATAAAACGATAAATGGAACGATTACATTTAGACAGGATATTTACTTATTTGAAAATAGCAGAAAATTCTCGTTACGATATAGATTCCTAAAAACGGGCTCAATGTTTAGCTATAACATTACAACAAGAAAAACATCAAGCATTGAAAACTCAATGCGAATAAGATGGTATCCAGAGCCTGATTTGGGATTTCAAGCAGAGGGATTAATTAAAAAGAAAACATCAGAGGGTGGATTTAAAGAAAGTGATGTTTTTGACATACGGGGTCAAAGTTTAAACCTTGAAATTTTCTATAAGCCGTTCAATTATGTTGAGTTAAGTTTTAAAATAGGAACTGGTCAGAATAAAGACATAGCTGGAACAGTTAAAAACGCTTCCTTAAATCGGGAAGGGGTTAAGATAAGTTGGCTTTTGATGAGCAAGGGACGAATTGACCTTGAAATTGAGCGAAATGAAGTTTTGGTAAAAGGTTTAGCACAAAATCCAAGTTATGAACTTATTGAAGGAAACTATCTCGGGAAAAGCGTTTTTTTGAGGTTAAATTTTTATTACAGCATCGGGGATTACATTCAAGTCAGCGGGAATTATAATGGTCGTTTTCTTTCAACCGGAGCAATTCATATTGCACAAGCGGAAGTGAGAGTATATTTTTAGACAATCCCGAATCTGAAGTCAAAATATTCTACCTAATTTTACATAGCAATTTAGAATGCTTGATAGCTAATTTTTTAAGTATGAATTGTCATCTATCGGTAAGGATTTCTCTGTATCTTTACGAATTAATTAATTCATTGCTCCCCAAGTAATTCCGATAAAATTTTCTCTATTACTTTCCTTACCTTCTCAACACTATCTATATTATCTATTATAGGTTTGAGGTAATTCTCATGAAAAACAACAAAACCGTTTGAAAGTCTAATAAAATATTTATTAAATGCCTGTAACGATTTTTGATAGAGTGTTTTATTTCTTACCCTTGGGCTTTTAATTTTCCTTTCAAGTTCATCAATATCAAACACCGGATAAGGAATAATAACTAAATTTTTCCTTTTACTTGCACTACGACCCTCTTTTCTATAAGTAATTTTAGCTACCTGAAACTCAATCTCATTTACTTTTGCATCAATTCCTTTTACATCCAGCTCAGCGTTACATTCAAGTTTTAGATTTTTATTTTCTTTTGCACAAATATATTCAAATAAATAACAGAAATCCAGCTGGGTGAGCACAGAAACCCATGTCCGATACATTCTTGCTTTAAATCCTTTCTTAAACCAACCATTTTCATTCAATTTTTTATTGAAATAATATTTCTTAAATCCTTTAAGCGCTTTTTTGCTTTTAACGTCGGTGTTGATTTCTTCCCAAAAACTTTTAAACCATTTTTCAAAATTTAAAAAATTTCTTTCCTCCCAGTAATACCTGAATATTGAAGCCAGCGGCAATATCTCCTTGGGTAAATCTTGCTCTACCCATTTAACATCTGTTAACTCTTCACGATATTTATCCAGCGGGATAGAACCAAGAAATTCTCTAAACCTTTGTAAATCTTTAATTGGTTCCTTCATAGAGATAATTCCTTTTTTATTCTTTCCCATTCTCTTTTTTGGGGTAAAGGTAAATTTTTTAGCTGAGTGATGCTCAAATGGTAAGTAATTTCTCTATAAGTATCCTTTATATAACGCTTTACACAGTTTGAATTGAGATACTCAACAACCTCCTTCTCAGTCATATTAAAATTTAAGTTAAGCAAACTACTTTTTCTCAAAAGATGATAAACATCACCCATCCAGGGATAACATTTTTCATCGTAGGCAGCCGCAATCCTACCATTTTCTCTAAATCCTAAACCAACTACGATATGAGGTGAACCAAAGTATTTTCTAAGTTTTTTTATTTCCGATTTTTTAATCCAATAACCAGTGAGATTATCATAGACAATTTTCTTACATTTAAGATTTTTACCATTTAAGAGTGGCAAGTATTGATCACTATTGGGAACTTTATCTTTAACTATGTATGGGTTATTTTTAATTTCGGAAGTTCTTGGTGAAATTCTTATATCGTAAATATCGCCTAACTTATAGGATGAGTTAGATTCCAAAGCCTTACTAAAATTTGTCTCAAATGTAACTATCTCACCTTTCCAGTTAGATCTCACTTTTATTGTTTTTATTTTATCTCCCTTGTATTCAGAAAGTTCCATCATGTTTATTAAACTACTTGATTTGATGAAATTAAGAACAACTACTGAAACATCTGCTTCTGGTTTAAATACTTCCGACCCCAAATATATTATCTTAGTTTTGCCATTTTGAGATAAAAAAGATCTTAGTTTTTTAAATTCATCAAGAATCATAAATGTAGCTGGAACGATAAAAATCAATTGTCCTTCCGGCTTGAGTAATTTAATTGATTTCTCTATAAATGCACCATAAACGTTGTATTTTCCATACCATGTTTCATACATTTTTTTATATTTTTCTTTTACTAATGGTGGAACTTTTATTGTGTAGTGTTCCGAAAGACTTGGAATACCATAAGGTGGATTGCCAATTATTAAATCAAAATAGTCTTTGCTTTCCCAAAGAAGGTAATCTCCTTCAATTAATTCAAAACCATCAATGTTTAAGGTTTTCAAATAATTTATAACTTCTTGGTTTATTTCCACCCCAATAAGTTTTGCTTTTTTAAAAATAAAAGGATAGTTTTTCTTTATTCCTATTAAAAATTGTGCTAAGCCACAAGCAGGTTCTAGTATGGCTATATCATTTTTATTAATAAGTTCGTCAACATTAATTAATTTAACCATAAAATCAACCACCCATTCAGGGGTAAAAAATAGCCCATAATCTTTTCTTACGCTTTTTAATATGTTATTCACTGTAAATTACAACTTAATGTTTTCATATCTTTGTGGGTAAACTCTATGTAGTCGGGGCGCCCGGACTCGAACCGGGGACCTCTTGGTCCCGAACCAAGCGCGCTAACCATCTGCGCTACGCCCCGCTACCTCAATTTAAAAATAAATAAACTCTCACAAAGTTGCAAATCTTAAAATAAAACCCTTCCCCAATTTAGGGGAAGGGTTGAACTGCTCACACGGTCACCTTTTCTTCATGGACTATCTTTGTTCCAAGAAGTTCTAAAAACTTTGCAAGCCATTCAGGATGAGCTGGCCACGCTGGGGCAGTTACAATGTTACCATCAACGATCGCTTTATCCCAAGGAAGCTCCACATATTCACCACCAGCTGCGTTAACTTCTGGACCAACCGCAGGGTATGCGTTAATTTTTCTCCCCTTGACAACGCCTGCTGCTGTTAAAACCTGTGCACCATGACAAATTGCCGCAATTGGTTTATTCTTCTCTGCAAAATGACGCACAATCTCAAGAACTTTGCTGTTCATCCTGATATACTCTGGGGCTCTTCCACCAGGAATAACAAGCGCATCATATTCCTCGGGGTTAATATTATCAAATGTTGCATTGAGGGTGAAGTTATGCCCTGGTTTTTCGCTGTAAGTTTGATCCCCCTCAAAGTCATGAACTGCTGTTTTTACTTTTTCACCCGCTTTCTTCCCAGGGCAAACAGCATGAACAGTATGACCAACCATTTGAAGCGCCTGAAACGGCACCATGACCTCATAATCTTCCACGAAGTCACCAACAAGCATCAAAATTTTCTTCCCTGCCATAGTGTGCCCTCCTTTTTTATTTGGTTTTAATGCAAAATCAATTTAAAAAATTTCAAAACAAATGTCAATCCCCAACATAAAAACTGATTGATTACGAAAATTGATTTTTGTATATTAACACAAAACAAAAATTTAAAACCACATGAAACGGCGCCCAATTTACAGGTTGATTCTTATTTTTACCCTTATACTCGTTCAAATCCTATTCTCTCAAAATCTTGAAAAAATTCTTATCCTACACTGGAATGATTTTCACTCTCAAAATATACCGATGCGCTCAATCTGTGGTGATTCCACATGCTACATCGGTGGAACCGCTAACCTTCTTGGTTTAATAAATAAGTTTAGAAATGAAGAGAAAAACGTACTCGTTCTAAATGCTGGCGATGATTTTCAAGGAACGCCAATTTCTTCACTTACAAAAGGAAGATCACAAATTGAATTAATGAATTTGATAAATCCAGATGCGATGACACTTGGAAACCATGAATTTGATTATGGAAGAGATGCACTTGAAGAAAACCTAAAAATTGCAAAGTTTGAAGTCATCAGCGCTAATCTCTGGGACAAAAGAAAAGGAAAACTCTTCGTAAAACCATACATCGTTAAAAAACTTGGTAAAGCAAAAATCGGCGTGATAGGTTTGATAACTCCCGAACTGTTTAAACTTTCTCTTAAAGAAAACCTCAAAGACCTTGAACTTCTTAACACCGAAAGAGTTTTAAAGCAATATATAAACGAACTTAAAAATAAAGAAAAAGTTGATCTAATAATTGCACTAACACATATCGGCGTAAATGAAGACTCAATCCTTGCAACAAAATTTCCGGAAATAAAAATTATAATCGGAGGGCATAGCCATACAGTTTTACAAGAACCGAAAATCGTAAATAACGTAATTATCTGTCAAGCGGGTTCAAGAGGTGAATATCTCGGGTACCTTGAGGTATCTATTGATCTTGATGGAGATTCAGTCTATTCATATAAGGGGAAATTGATTCGTGTAATTAATGGAATTGTAAAACCAGATGAAACTGCGCTGAAAAAGGTTGAAGAACTTGAAAAAATGGTTGACAAAGAATTTGGTCAAGTCATCGGAAAACTTGAAGTTGATTGGAAAAGAAATTTTTATGGTGAAAGTAATCTTGGAAACTGGGAAGCCGATGTAATGCGTGAATTCGCAAAAACTGATATAGCATTCCAAAATTCAGGAGGATTAAGAAAAGATCTACCTAAAGGAGATATAAAAGTTAGAGATATATGGGAGATAAATCCATTTGGAAATACATTCGTTGTTTTTGAGGTTGACGGAAAAACATTAAAAAATATGATTGAATGGCAAGCATCTGGCAAAGCTGAACTTATGCAAGTTTCTGGGCTTAAAATAGTGATTGACTCAAGAAAAAACATTGGCGAAAGAGTTGTATCAATTGAAGTCGGCGGGAAACCACTTGATGAAAATAAAATATACTCAATCGTCACGAACAACTGGGTTGCAGATCATCTTTATGATTTATTCGGAATCCCACAAAATAGCGTTAAAGTGAAAAACCTTGGTGTAGTTGATAGAGATGTTTTTATTGAAGCGGTGAAAAAGCAGAAAATAATAAAATCCGAAGTTGAAGGAAGAATAATAGATATTTCAAAACAAAGAGGGGAACCAAATAATGAATATTGAAAGGGGTTTTAGATTTGTTTTCCAAGAAAGAAACTGGTTTGGGAAAATCATTGTCGGTGGTGTGATGATGCTTTTCTCCTTTTTGATAGTTCCACTTTTAATTTACTACGGTTATCTCGTTGAAGTCGCAAAACGAACAATAAAAGAAGAAGAACAACAACTACTCCCCGAATGGGATGAAATTGGACGAAAGCTTGCAAATGGTTTCAAACTGGCTGTAATAATCATAGTTTATCTGATACCCTTTTTTATCCTGCTTGGGATCTCATTCCCATTCAGCACATTGGAATTTGAAAATTTTAAAAGCAGAGAAATAATCACATATATTATGCCTCTTCCACCAAATCTATTTCTCAAATGGGAACTAACAGGAATTTCATTTTTACTTTTTCTCTCCTCACTTGTTTATATCATCCTTTTCGCTCTGATTTTACCATTTATCATTGGGAAATTCGCTGAAAACGAATCAATAAATGATGCGTTTGCAATATCAGATATTTTTTCAATGTTTAGAGATAATATCGGTGATGCGATCATAGTTTTCCTGCTGACAATTTTCCTTCAACTTCTCGCTTCGCTTGGCTTTGTCCTTTGCTTCGTTGGGATACTTCTAACTGGATTTTGGGCGAGCATTGTTCAGTATTATCTTTATGGTGAACTTTATAAGAAAGCCAAAACAACTAAAGTATAAAAACAACTTCAACTATTTAAAAACAAAGACGAAGATAAGATGGAAAAAATTGAAAAGAAGAAGTTTGGTTTTATTGAATTCCGAGCTCAAAAATTAAATGAAAAATTTACACGCATTGAAATAGATTTCAAGGGTCGCCACATCTGGACAACATGCAAAAATGGTGAAGAAAAAGAAGCAATCGTTGAACTTTTAAAAGAACTTTTTGAAGATGAGATTGAATCACTTTTAAAGATATGTTCCGAATTCAAAATAGACATCAGAAAAATTATTAAATCCGAAAAAACATAAACCCCTGAAACGAATTAAACTTTTGAATCGTCAAAACTTTTGAACTTGATTTTCAAGATGAAAATTTAGAATAAAACTTTACCATGAAAATACGCACTTTCATTTCTTTCATGATTTTACCACTCCTTTCCATCCAAGCCACAGCTCAATCCCCGCAAGAAATAATAAAAAAATCAGAAAATCAAATAAAAGGAAAAACATCCTACGGCATCGTTGAGATGACAATAATCACCCCCGATTTTAAAAGGACTTTGAAGATGGAAGGATGGTGGATTGGAAATGAAAAAGCATTGATTGAGATAAAATATCCTAAAAAAGAAGAAGGGAACAAAACCCTAAAGATTGGCAAAGAGATTTGGCTTTACTTGCGGAATACAGAAAGTTTGATCAAAATTCCCCCATCTATGATGTTACAATCGTGGAATGGCTCCGACTTTACTTATGATGATCTTGTTCGGGAATCAAACCTTGAAAGAGATTACGAAATGAAAATCATTTCTTCCAGCGATACTGTAAATTCTGAAATCTGCTGGAAAATAGAACTCATCCCTAAACCGCAAGCCCCCGTCGTTTGGGGAAAAATTATTTACTGGGTGAGAAAATCAGATTATTTGCCTGCAAGAATTGATTATTATGATGAAAAAGGAAAACTTGTAAGATATATGGAATTTTATGATGTGAAGGAATTCCATAGTAAAAAACTTCCTGCAAAATGGGTGATGTATAACAACATTGAAAAAGGGCGAAGAACCGAATTTACGCTAATAGATATTAAGTTTGATATAAAAATAGATGAAAAAATTTTCTCCTTCAAAGAACTTGAGAAAAGAAGATGAAATCATGTTCTTCTTAAAAATTGCATGGCGAAATATATGGAGAAACAAGCGAAGAACAATTATCACTATTACCGCCATTGCCTTCGCTACCACTATAACGGTTATAATGAGAGGGATACAACTCGGAACCTATGATTACCTCATACGAACAATAGCGGGCAATTATTCTGGTTATATTCAGATCCAAAGCAAAGGATACAGCGAAGATCCATCTCTTCGTAAAACATTTATATATTCCGATGAAATAAAAAAGATAATTAAATCAACCCCCGATATTATAGCCTATGCCCCAAGGTTATACGCTGATGTAATGATAAGTTCGGGTGAAAATTCTTCCGGTGGAATAATTTACGGGATTGATCCAGAAATTGAGATAAATTTTTCAAATTTCCACAAGAAAATAAAACATGGAAGATTTTTACACAAAGATTCTTCTTACGAGGTTCTCCTCGGGGATAAGTTATTTGAAAACCTGAAAATCAAACACGGTGACGAAATTATTATACTTAGTCAAGGCTTTGATGGAGCTTTATGGGATATGAAATTCAAAGTTGTTGGTGTTATAAAACTTGGCTATACAGAGCTTGACAATGCTGTTATATTTATGAATTTAAAAGACGCACAGGAATTTTTATCTGCGGAAAATAGAGTTAGCATCATAGCAATTTTGATATCAGAACTTGAAAAAATAGAAAAAATCAAACGAAAACTTTCAGAAGAACTCTACTCTAAAAGTTTAGTTGCCCTATCTTGGGAAGATGTGATGGTTGAATTAAAACAATCAATTGAGTTTGACAATGCAAGTGGAGTTTTGTTTCTGGCATTTTTAATTATAATAGTTGCTTTTGGAATTCTCAATACGATATCAATGTCAGTCGTCGAAAGATTCAATGAATTTGGCATATCTCTTGCGATAGGTTTTAAAAACCAAAAGCTTGTCTTGATTGTTTTACTTGAAATCCTTTTCATCGTCCTCATAGGTATATTGCTTGGAAGTTTACTTGGTGGAATTTTTAATTATTACCTTATAAAAAATCCAATAGTTCTCACAGGCGATTTCGCTTCAGTATATGAGGAGTTTGGTATTGAGCCAAAATTTGTCTCTTCTTTGAAACCAAGGATATTTATAAATACCGGATTATCCATTTTGATTGTTTCACTCATTTCAAGCGTAATCCCACTTTATAGAGTTTACAAACTTGAGCCATTAAAGGGAATAAGGTTTACATGATTTTGAAACTTGCATGGCGAAATATATGGAGAAACAAGCGAAGAACGCTTATCGTGATGCTTTCAATTATTGTGAGTGTTTCAGTTCTTTTACTTGTAGACACTTTATCAGTCGGTATGGTAAAGCAAATGCTTGACAATCAGATCAACATCCACATTTCGCACATACAGGTGCATAAAAAGGGATTTAAAGATGATAAAACAGTTAAAAATTATATTCCAGATGATTTAAAAGTTGAAAAAGCGATAACTGAAACAAAAGAAATAAAATCTTACAGCAAACGCATAATAACTTATGGAATGATAAATAGCGCATATAACTCTTCATCTGCTATCATAGTTGGAGTTCAACCCGACAAAGAAAAATCCATAACGATAATATCAAATTCAATATCCAAGGGGAGATACCTTGAAAATGAGAACGAAATTTTATTGAGTAAAAAACTTGCGCAAAAATTAAATGTTGAAATTGGAGACAAAGTTGTTCTTATGGTTTCGGATGTTGATGGAAACATCTCCTCAGAACTTTTTAGAGTTGTTGGACTTTACGAATCGCCATATTCAGAATTTGACAAACTTCATGTATATATTGTGATTCAAGATGCGCAGAAAATTTTAAAACTTGATGATAAAGTTATTGAGTTTGCTATAATAGTTAAAGATTCAAAGTATGTAAACCATGTTAAAGAAAGACTTGTCCAAAAACTTGGTGATTTATATGAGGTTTTAACATATGCAGATGTCGCCCCGTTTATAAGCATTATGCTTGATATATATTATCAAATGATATGGATTTATTACCTTATTTTCGGAGTTGCTGTTTGTTTTGGAGTCATAAACATAATGCTTATGTCTGTTTTTGAAAGGGTAAGAGAGTTTGGTGTGCTTAAAGCAATAGGAATGAAAAATAAAGACATTTTTTTGTTAATAATGACTGAATCATTTATTATTGGTGTTCTTGGGACTATTATTGGGCTTGCACTTGGATTTGCGCTTTATATACCACTTTCAAAATCTGGAATTGACCTCGGAATTTTCGCAGAAAGCTTGGCGTGGTATGGAGTCGGAAGAGTTATCTACCCGGTTTTAACCAATTTCACACTTGCTCTTGTAGCATTCACTATGCCGTTCATGTCCTTGATTGGAGCAATCTATCCAGCTGTTAAATCAATTAAAATTGAACCAGTTGAAGCCATAAAATATATCTGAAAAAAAAATTTATGACAATAATTAAGACGGAAAATTTAACAAAAATCTATTCTGACGGAAAAGTTGAAGTGGTAGCTTTAAAGGATGTCAGCCTTGAAATTTTGTCTGGTGAATTCATTGTAATTGCAGGACCATCTGGCTCTGGCAAAACAACACTTTTAAATCTAATCGGTGGGCTTGATAAACCAACCAAAGGAAAGGTCTATCTTGAAGGCAAAGATATAACAGTGATGAAAAGAGAGGAACTTTCGGATTTAAGATTAAGAAAAATTGGCTTTATTTTTCAAGCTTATAATTTAATTCCTGTTTTGACCGTTTTTGAAAATGTGGAATTGCCACTTGTTTTGCTTGGGATTTCAGAAAAAGAGAGATTTGAAAGAGTTATGGAAGTTTTGAAAGCCCTTGGTATAGCAGAACTTGTGAATAAAAAACCAAATGAAATAAGCGGGGGACAACAGCAAAGGGTCGCAATTGCAAGAGCAATTGTTACAGAACCAGCAATAGTTCTTGCAGATGAACCAACAGCACACCTTGATTCAAAAACGGGTGGAATGTTAATTGATATAATGCAGGAAATGAATCAGACACGAAGAATAACTTTTGTGATCTGCTCACACGACCCACAGGTAATTCAAAGAGCAAGAAGATTAATTAAATTAAGGGATGGGATGGTTGAAAGCGATGAAAAGTTATGGTAAAATTGTCCTATTGCTCATATATCTTGCCGAGATATGCTTCACACAGCAATTTGATTTTTCAGGCTATATTTTAAATTTTTCAATCTATCAAAACCTTAAAACCGAATTTGCAAGATCATTTAACATTGATAAAAATCTATTTCTGATACTTGGACGAATTCGCCTTCGCCCCGAATTCAAATTTCAGCGTGAAAGCAGTATTCACCTTGAATATGAAATTTCAACATTTTTCCATTCCGCAAAACTGTTTTTCAATCCTAATGAAATTACTCTACGAAGACAACTTTACAAGTTAAAATGGAATTTAATTAATGAACAAAACATTAAAGCGTATCACTTCGTTGACAGATTTTATTTTAGAAAAGATTTTGATTTTGGAAATCTGATAATAGGAAGACAGAGAATTTCCTGGGGAACTGGAAGAATTTGGAATCCAACCGATCTTTTCAATCCCATAAACCCAGCGGATTTCAGCAAAATTGAAAAAGATGGGGCAGATGCGCTTACAATGAAAATTTACCTTGGGAATTTCACCGATCTTCATCTTGTTTTTAACCCGAGCGATAAATTTAAAAATAATAACTTTGGCTTTCGTTTGAGGTCAAACTTGAGAAAAATTGACTTTTCCTTTATGTCTGGGATCTTTGATAAACGAGCGATTGCAGGTTTTGACTTCGCTGGAAATTTTTTCAATGCGGGTATAAGAGGTGAAGCTATAATTTCGGCTGACTTAAAAAATTTAAATTCAAACTTTACAAAATTTGTTCTTGGCTTTGATAATCAATTTACAAAAAGTTTATATGCCTTGATTGAATACTATTTTAACGGTGAAGGCAAAACCAAGAAGGAAGAATATGAGATAGAGCGACTGATAAAGGGAGAAATTTTAAATTTAAGCAAAAACTATGTCTATTCATCTGTGATTTATAACTTTAACCCAATTTTATCTCTTTCTTTATCTGCGAATAAAAACCTAAATGATAAAAGTGGATTTATAAGCTCACTTATTCACTGCTCACTGTCTGATAACTCAGAACTTGGTTTAGGAGTGATTTTATTTTTTGGGGACAGTGGCGATGAATACTGGTATTATTCAACATCTGTATTTTTGAAAATCCAACTTTTCTTTTGACATTTTAACTTTAAAATCTGGGGCTAAATTGATTTTTTTTGCTTAACTTGATAAATTAAAGCAAAATTTAATAAAAGATCCCATTTCTAAATGATGATAGATAAACCACTTTCTCCAGAACCAATTGTAAAACTCGTTAAATATTTCCCTAACCCATTTAAAAATGTGATTGCAACAGCAAGAACCTGTTATTCATCAAAGGGGATAATAAAAGACGAAGATATTGACCTTAACAAGTACATTGAACTTGCAAAAAGTATTTATGAAGCTGGACATCATACGACCTTTCAACATGCACATTTTCAATTCGCTATTGAAAATGTCTCAAGATATTTCATCTGGTCATTTCTTCACAGTCACCCGTTTTACAACTCAGAACAGGTTTCACAAAGATATGTAGAGGTTAAACCGGGCAATTACTTTATACCACCGCTTGATGCGAAGGCACTTGAAATTTATATATCAACCGTTGAATTCCAAAATGAGGCATATAAAAAATTAACAGATATTCTTCTTCCCATCGTTGAAAGCGAGTATTATAAAAGATTTCCGGCACGAAAATTCAATCAGGAGAAATATAAAAGAGATATAAAAAGAAAAGCACAGGAAATTGCCAGATATGTCCTCCCAATTGCTACATTTGCATATCTTTACCACACCGTAAGCGCAATTACAATTTTAAGATATTACAAACTCTGCAATCAATTTGATGTCCCGTTTGAACAGAAAATCGTTGTTGGGAAATTAATTGATGAGATTTTAAAAGTTGATCCAAACTACAGAATCGTCCTTGAAGAACCAATTGACGAAAAAGATCTTGTTGAATTTAATTTTGTCCAGAGTTTGGAAGGAAGCAGCTTATCAAAAGAATTTGCAAAAGAATTTGACAAATCGCTCAACGGTAAAATTTCACTTTTAATTGACTACAAACCCAACGCTGAAAAAATCCTCGCTGACTCTGCAAGGGAGATATTTGGACTACCATCAACTGCTCTGAGCGATGACGAAGCGATAACACTTATTTTAAACCCATCAATAAATAAAATCCTTGCCGAATCTCTTGTCCTTACAACACACAGCAAGATTTCAAGGGCGATGTTTCATGTTTCATATACATTTAAAAAGAAATTGAGCCACACAGCGGACTCCCAAGATCAAAGGCATCGCATGACCCCAGCGTCAAGACCAATTTTAATGTGTCAAGTTTCGGATGAGCCGGATTTCATAACCCCTGCTTTAATTTTGCAAAATGATTTAGCCTTTAAATTTTACACAGAGGTAATGGAAAAAATTTGGGAAAACATTAACAAATTAAGAAGTTTGGGTGTTCCACCGGAATTTGCGCTTTATCTTTTGCCAAACGCTGTTAGCATAAGATTCACAGAATCAGGTGATCTTTTAAACCTACATCACAAATATGCGATGAGACTCTGCTATAACGCACAAGAGGAGATATGGCGTGCCTCGTTTGAGGAAGTTCAGCAAATTTCCGAAATTCATCCAAAGATCGGCAAATTTCTTCTCCCTCCGTGCTCAATCAGAGAAATCGCAAATGTTAAACCCATTTGCCCAGAAGGACCAAGGTTCTGTGGTGTGAAAGTATGGAAATTAAAACCAAATGAGTATTCAAGATCAATATGAAAATAAAAATTCCGGATGAATTTTCCTCGCTTAAAGATTACCTTGATTGGCTTTTTAAAAAGTATAACACGCCAGACTTCATAAATTCAGACCCCATAAAGTTTGTCCATCGCTTCTCAAAGCCAGAGGATATGGAAATAGCTGGATTTATTGCATCACTTCTCGCAATGGGAAACAGGAAGATAATTTTGTTAAGTAATGAACGACTATTTGACCTTATGGAAAACCGACCCTATGAGTTTATTTTGAACTTTGATCCATTTTGGTATGAGAAAAGTTTGAGCAATTTCGTTCATTTCGCTTATAGAAACATTGAGGGTAAGGATTTACTTGTGATATTTTACCTCTTGAAGCAAACAATTGAAAAATACGGAAGATTAAAAAACCTCTTTTTGAAATATTATGACGATAAGCATCCAACGGTGAAACAGGCGCTTTCTGGATTTGTGAGGGAAATTTTATCTTTTGATCCGCCACCAAAGTTTAACGGCATACCTGAAAGCATAAATGGACTCATCCCAGACCCAGACAAAAACAGCCCTTGTAAGCGCCTTAACATGTTCTTGAGATGGATGGTGAGAAAAGATCAAGTTGATGTTGGAATTTGGAATGAAATTGATAAATCAAAATTAATAATACCACTTGATACACATGTTTCTAAAATTTCACGAGCACTTGGACTAACTCAAAGAAAAACAGATACATGGAAAACAGCTGAAGAAATTACAAACAATTTGAAAAAATTTGAGCCCGAAGATCCCGTTAAATATGATTTCGCCATCTTCGGGCTCGGTATAGAATTAAAACAAGTATATTAACTTGGTCTGCCTCGCCACTCGCGCGTCCTCTCCTGTCTCTCCTTCTTTATCTGCTCATACTTTTTCTTCTGTTCTTTCGTTAAAACCGCTTCAATTTCCTTATCAATCTTTTCCCACCTCTCACGCGTCGCCTTCATCATCGCTTCCCTATTCCCCTGATATTTTTCCCTGTCAATCTCCGCCTGCTTCTGCGCTGAATCAAGTATCTTTTGAATCTTCACCACCTGCTCAGGAGTTAAGTTAAGCTCCTGCTTCAATCTCTCAAGATACATTCCATATCCTCTGCCCGTTTGCTGGGAAAACATAAAATTAACAAAGATAAGCGAAAACAAAATTAACAAAGCGAATGTGAATGTTTTTCTAAACATTGGCAAAATCTTTTTTCTTTTTTGACGCACACAAACAAATAAGGTTGCGTTATTTTATCCTAACAGAAACCCCAACTGATGTGAAACTAAGTTCTTCGGGTTCACCCGACGGATGAAATCCCACCCAAAAACCGCCATAGTTTATATTGTAATAGCTTTCCCCTAAAGAATAACCACCCGGAAGCCCCAAACCAAATTTAACAGAAAGTTTATCGTTTTCTGAAATGTTAAATTGAGTGAAAAAATATGGAAAAGAAAGAGGGGTAAATATTTTAAGGATAGAATTCTCACCTTCACTTTTCCAAATTGAAGCATAGTCTCCGAATTCACTAATAACGCCCCCGTATAAACCAACTCCAATGTTTAAAAAGTGAAGTGGTAAAAAGGCATTAACATCAATATCCCCTCCTATTCCAAAATATGACTTTTTCCCTCTTTTAGTAAGGTTTTCATGCTGTGTTACATTATATTCGCCAAAATATGCAAGAGCGCCGCCACTAAACCTATACCAGCTACCACCAATTGCCTTGTTGAAATTTACCCTCAGGAATTTATTTGATTCACCTTTATGGAACCCATCAGTTTGGTTGTAATATCCGCCCACAAATGTGCTATTGCCTTTAACCTCAGTTGGAGTTGACATCGGCGGAGCTGAATCAAAAATTGCGGGAAGATAAGTAGGACCACAACCGGTTAAGAAGACGAAAATAAACAAAATTGCTGTTTTAAAAATCTTGCCCGTCATTGTAGCACCTCCTTTTTATTTTTAAATAAAAATTCTGATTTCGGCGATGTTTTCCAATCACTCACAATTTCACCAATCGCAGTTAAATTTTCAACCCCAGTAATTTTAACAGGTGTAATCTTATTGACGAGAGAAGGCTCATATTTCATCTTAACCTTAACATAATTTTTCGTGAAACCAAACATCATTTCATCTTTAACTTCTGCTTCCCACAAAACATCAAAAGTTTTTCCCACCATCTCCCGATAAAAATTCATCTTCTTCTTTAAACCTAAATTTCTCAACATTTCGCTTCTCTTATGTCTTTCATTCACTGGAACTTTATCAGGCAAATTTACAGCGTCTGTATTCGGTCTTTCTGAATATGTGAAAACATGAAGATATGAAATTGGTAGTTCATTTATAAAATTATATGTTGCTTCAAAATGGGTTTCTGTCTCCCCTGGAAAACCAACGATTACATCGGCACCAATGCATGCGTTTGGGTCTTTTTCTTTTATATATTCAATTCTCTTCCTGTAAAGTGCTGTATTATATCTTCTCCTCATCTTTCGCAAAATTTCATCGCTACCACTTTGCAAGGGGATATGAAAATGATTGCAGATTTTTTCAGAGTTTATAAAGTAATCAATCATTTCTTCAGTCAAAAGATTTGGCTCAATTGAACTTATCCTTATTCTTTCTATCCCATTTATTTTTTCAAGTTCTTTGACAAGATCAAAAAGACTTGTTCCAATTTTTCTACCGTAATCGCCGACATTTACCCCGCTCAAGACAATTTCTTTGTAGCCAAGTTGGGCAAGTGTTTTTGCTCTTTCAGTTATAAGACTAATTTCAGGGCTTCTGCTTTCGCCACGAGCAAGCGGAATTGTGCAATATGAACAATTATAATCACAGCCATCTTGAACTTTTAAAAATGCCCTTGTCCTATCAGATGCCGGGGTTGAACTTGCAATGTGAAACTCATTAACCCCAGTTATAGGTGAAACAAAAATTTGTGCATGGTAATTTTTTTGAAAGTCGCTGATGTAATCAAAAATTTTAAACTTTTCATTTGATCCAAGAATGAGGTCAACCCCCTCAATCTGGGCTATCTCATGCGGGCGAAGTTGGGCATAGCAACCAGTGACAATTATAAAAGCGTTTGGGGATGTTTTTAAAGCCCTCCTCACAGCGCGACGACAATCTTTATCTGCATTTTCCGTAACAGAACATGTATTTATAACACAAACATCTGAAGGCTCACCAAATTCAACTATTTCAAAACCACGCTTTTTAAATTCCTCACCTATTGTTGATGTCTCCGCAAAGTTTAACTTACACCCTACTGTGTAAAATGAAACCTTCTTCATCTATCAGAAGTGGTGGATTAGTTTTCAATTTTTTTATTTTAATCAAGATAAAAATTTAAAGAATTAAAATCAAGCAGTGTGTCAAAAAAATAGACATGAAATTCCATTTTCCTTTGATTTTTTCAAAAAATTTCCGAAATATATTGTGTAAAAACAAAACTTAAAGAGGATTGAAATGATGCCCGAACTTGAAAAATACTGGCATGCGGTTCAAAATACTGTCTGTAAGGTTTGTATAGACAGCGATCCTTACGGAAATGGCATATGTAGAGTTTCGGAGATGTCAATGTGTGGGGTAAAAGAATATTTTCCGAAAATTGTAAATATCATTCTTTCAATTAAAAGCGATAAAATGGATGATTATATTCTGGCTTTAAGAGAAAACATATGTAAAGAATGCAGGGAAACACCAGCCGGGGTTTGTGAGCTAAGAAATTCAGTTGAGTGTGCACTTGATAGATACTTTCCACTGATTGTTCAAGCAATAGAATCTGTTAACAAGTAGTTTATTCTTTAAGAATATAAAGGATTGTTAATAAGCGGTGTGGATATGTTGATAACTTTTTTTGAAAAATAACTCATAAATGTAAAGATTTGAAAAGTCTTTGTCAATTAATTTGTTTTTTTAAATTTTTGGGGCGGTGTTTTAAAATTTACACAATAACAAGTGTTAATCTGATGTTGATAACTTTGGGTTTATCCACATTTTGAAGTTATCCACAATTTAAATGTTGATAACTATCTGATTTATCAACATACAACCCACACCAATTCACATTTTATCCACATTGTTATCAACATTGTTTGTTATTTTGAATTGAACTCAATTTTTCTTCGCAAAGATTCAATGAGGTTTCTAAATTTTTCGCTTTTTTTCATCTCTTCTTCAACGGATTGGCAGGCGTGAATTACTGTGCTGTGATCTCTTCCGCCAAAGTGTAATCCTATTGTTTTCAAAGATGAGTCAGTAAGTTCTTTACATAGATACATTGCGATTTGTCTTGCAGTTACAACTTCCTGTTTTCTCGTTTTTGCTTTTAACATATCTGGTGGAATTTCAAAGTGCTCGCAGACGATTCTTTGAATTTCTTCAATTGAAACCTTTACAGATGTATCTTTTACGATTGTTTTGACAACTTCTTTTGCAAGTTCAATATCAATTTTTCTGTTTTCAAGTGATGATTTTGCAAGCAAACTTATCAGACATCCTTCAAGTTCTCTTATATTTGATGTTATGTGAACTGCGATATATTCAATTACCTCCTGTGGGAGTTCAACTCCGCTATCTTCTGCTTTTTTCTTTAAAATTGCGATTCTTGTTTCCAAATCTGGCGGTTGAATGTCAGCAATTAATCCCCATTGAAATCTTGAAATTAATCTATCGTCAAGACCTTTTAGTTCTTTTGGCGGTCTATCACATGAGAGAACAATTTGTTTTCTTGCTTGATGAAGTGCGTTGAATATGTGGAAAAAATTATCCTGCGTTTTTTCTTTCCCCGCAAAGAATTGGATATCATCAACGATTAAAACATCAATGCTTCTATAAAAATTTGAAAAATCACTCACTCTATCCTTTTGAATGGCTTCAACAAAATCAATTGTAAACTTTTCGCTTGATACATAATAAACTCTCGTTGCTTTTTTATTTGCAAGGACATAGTTTCCAATTGCCTGTATTAAATGAGTTTTACCAAGCCCAACTCCTCCATAAATTACAAGCGGATTGAACGATGTTCCACCAGGATTATTTGCAACTGCGAGTGCAGCTGCTCTCGCAAGTTGATTACAATCACCCTTGACAAAATTATCAAATGTATATCTTGGATTTAAATTGCTTTCAAAAGGTTGAGATTCGTAGGAGCTTTTTATCTGAACTTGATAAGATGGCTTAGGTATTGGCTTTGGAGATGAAGGTAAGTTTATCGTTGTTTTTGTTTCATCTGTTGAGGAATTTTCCATCACAACTGAATAAACAAGTTTTGCCCCTTCCCCAAGAACTTTAGTGAGAGTTTTTTTAATTAAACTGTAATAATGTTCTTCAAGCCATTCATAGAAAAACTGGCTTGGCACTTGAATTGTAATTTGCTTCCCTTCAATTTTAAGTGGAACAATTGGCTCAAACCATGTTTTGAAACTCAATGGATTTACATTATCACGGATTATTTCAAGACATTGATTCCATATGGCTTTTACATCTTGGTGATCAGATGTTGGGCTTTTTAAAGATTCAGAATCTAAATCGTTGAGGTTCAGGGTTTCTTTGTTTTCTAAAAACAATTCAGATTGATTTTGAGATGGGTCTTTTCTTGGAGATTTTAAGGATTTGTCCATAAGTTGAAGATAGTTTTTGTTTTTAAACTTATCCACATTTTTATAAAAATCGTGGATAACTTGTGGATAAATCATCAGGTTAATCTGGGACATTATCCACATTTATTCACATAGTTATCCACATGTCAATATCAAAAATTTTACTTGATTTTCAATGAGTTTTTAAAATAATAATGAAAAATTATCCACAGTTTCGTTATAGGGACAGTTAAGCGACCTTTTGGTAAAATTTTTGTTGAACAAAAATTTTTAGTTATTCACAAGTTATCCACACACATAAAAGCCTATGCCTAATTATTTATAAGCAAAATTTTTGGCAAACGCAAGGGGGAGTTAGATGATAGGTCTGAAAAATTGGAAAAATGCTTTAAATGGTTATCCGCTTATTAACATCGTCTTGGTGAGAAATTAGTAAAAGGTTGCCTTGTGGCTTTGGGGCTCAGGTTTTCAATTATGATTTTAAAACTTTTGCGACTTCTTTGAGAAGTGTTATAGCGGTATACGGTTTTTGGATAAACCCTGAGATGTTTTGGAGCGATACCTCTAACAAATTTGATGGGCTTTCAAGACCACTCGTTGCTATGATCTTTACAAGGGGGTCTATTTTCTTGATAGTTTTTATCATTTCTGCGCCATCCATTATTGGCATTCCGAGATCAACTATTAAAAGTTTAATGTCGTTTTTGTTCTGAGCATATTTAATTAAACCTTCTGCACCGTTGTTTGCAACTATAACCCTGTAGTTGTTTTATTCCGGCAACTGTTTTTATCAAGAGCTCGCCATCTTCAAGTATCGCTATTGCTCCTCCG
>NZ_CZVH01000077.1:0-9445 GCF_001458555.1 Candidatus Kryptobacter tengchongensis
TACGGTGAACCAAATATCCGCGATCCCCAAAATAGAGCTCATACTGGCGTTGACATCCTCGTAAGATACGACACCGTTTACTCGGCTTGCGATGGTATAATTTATTTTGTTGCATATAACCCATACGACACAATTGGTGGTTATGAACCCAATGGGGCAGGAAATTATATTTTTATTAAAGGGCAATGGGAAGGAAAAGATTTATATTTACTTTACGGGCATCTCTCAAAACCATTAAAGAATCAGGGGGACAGCGTCAAAGCTGGTGAACCAGTTGCAATTTCAGGGAATACAGGATATTCAACAGGACCTCATTTACATTTTGAAATTCGTCTTGGGACACCAAGATATGAATCCTATAGAACGAGGCGAAACCCGGAACTTTGGTTTGCAGTGAATGGAACAGGTGCTATTTACGGCAAAATTCCAAACGCTCCCAACTCAACCCGAGTTGATATAAGTCCCGACCCTAAACCAAGACCACCCTATACAACTTTTAGCTATGCTTTGACATATAATTTCAATGACCCTTATATAGGAAGCGATGATATTTATCAGGAAAATTACGCAATAGGTGAGGTCAAGCCTGGAACTTATACAATAACAGCATTAAATGGACTTTATAAGCGAACTGTAACCGTAAGAGCTGGTGAAATCATAAATGCTGATCCACCATCGCAAGTCGCCGAAGAAGAAGTCAAATTTAATAAATTTGAGCTTTTTCAAAATTATCCAAACCCATTTAACACTTCAACAGTTATAAGATATTATCTTCCCGAGCCAAGGCGAGTTATCCTCAAGGTCTATGATTTGCTCGGGAGAGAAGTCAAAACACTTGTAGATGAGGAAAAAGGCTCGGGTTTGCACTATGCGATTTTTAACGCCGATGACCTTGCAAGTGGGGTTTATGTTTATACGATTTTCGCAGGGGATTTTATCGCTTCAAAACTTATGATTTTTGTAAAATAAAATTTGGAGGGTGAAATGAAGAAAATCGGTTTCATAGGACTTGGAATAATGGGAGAAATGATGGCAAAAAGACTTTTAAATAACGGATATGAGCTTGTCGTATACAACAGAACAAAAGAAAAAATTTTAAAACTTGGGGATAAAGGGATAACCCCTGTTGAATCACCAGCTGAGATTGTAAAGAATTGCGACATCACAATATCAATGCTTGCTGATTCAAAAGCACTTGAAAACATCGCATATGATAAAAACGGAATCTTCAACAATCTAAAAAATGGATTTATCCATATTGATATGAGCACAGTTTCACCATCTACAACTCTCAAGCTTTACAGTGATTACAAAAAACAAGGTGCTTACTTTATCCATGCTCCAGTGCTCGGGAGTAAAACTCAGGCTGGTGATGGAACATTGTTAATTTTTGCTGGCGGTGATAAATCTGCGATAGAAAAATGCGAAGAAATTTTTAAAGTTTTGGGAAAGAAAACATGGAAGTTTGATTCGGTGGAGAAAGCAACAATTTTGAAACTTGCCATGAACTCAATGATAGCCACAATGATCGTTGCATTATCCCAAGCCTTCGTCCTTGCAGAAAAATCCGGGATTCCAAAAGAAATAGTTCTTGAAGTGCTTGAAAATTCCGCCCTCAACTCAGCAATGTATCAAAACAAGGGCAAAACGATAATAAACGGAAACTTTGAGCCGAATTTCTATGTCAAACATATGTTGAAAGACATAAATTTAGTCCTTGATTTAGCCCTTGACTTGAAAATTCCATTTCCCGTTATTTCATCAATTCGTGAGATGTTCGTTCAAACTCTTTCAAAATATGAAAATGAAGATTACTCGGCAATCTATAAAACAATGGCTGAACTTGCCGGCATAGAAATTTAATTTTGATAATTTATGAGAGCAAGATTTTTAATCCCGTTAATTTTTCTTTTATCTTCGTGCGCAACTTTAAGACCACCATTTGAATACCATCCGAAAATTATCATCGCTTGGGTCGTCAAAGCAGATACTACAAGTTTTCTATCTCTTCAAAAGAATTTTTCTTCCATTTCCATTGTTTCCCCAACATGGTTTAGGTTTGACAGCGCTGGAAATATCATCGCTGACATTGACTCAAATCTTTTAATTTTCTCCCGTCAAAATGATCTGCCTTTAATGCCACTCATAGTTAATCAAGGCTTTCGTGTTGATATTGCTGAGGCATTGCTTTCTGAGCCAAAAATTAGAGAAATGATCGCCGATTCAATCTTAAAACTTGTTCTAAATGGAAATTACATTGGAATAAACCTTGATTTTGAAGGACCATTTGTGAATGTTCGTGATGGATATACTAAGTTTGTTGAGCTTGTGAGCGCAAAACTTCATAACTACGGGAAAGTTGTAAGTGTTGATGTAGTTGCAAAAACATCTGAAAAATTTACTGGCTGGGCTGGGGTTTATGATTATTCTGAACTTGGTGAAGTGGTTGATTATTTTGTGATAATGGGATATGATTATGCAGGAAGACTTGATCCCCCTGGACCAATTGCGCCAAAGTGGTGGGTGGAAGAAACAATAAAATTTGCGATTTCACAGGGAATAAAACCACAAAAAATTATACTTGGAATACCTTTCTATGGAAGATGGTGGAAGGGAAATGAGCAAGGACGAGGGATTTATTACCCTGAGCTTAAAGATGTTATGAGCAAATATAATTTGAAAAAGAAATGGGATAGAAAAGCAAAAGCACCATATTTTAGGTTTAAAGATGAAAACGGAGTTGAAAATGTGATTTATTTTGAAGATGAAGAAAGTTTATCTGAAAAACTTGACCTTGTGAATAAATATAATCTTGCTGGCATCGCTATATGGCGACTTGATGGTGAGCCAGATAAATTCTGGGAAGTTATTAAATCAAAACTTAAACTAAAGGTATTTTTAACAAATTAAAAATGGAGGCGAAGTTATGACGAGAAGAAATCTTATACTGGCTCAAATCATCATAATCTTGTTTGCGGCTAACTTCTTACTTCCCCAGGAAAAATGGACACCCGATGTTATGATAAAGTTCAAGCGAGTTGGCACAACTGCAATCTCACCTGATGGAAAACTTATTGCTTATACTGTTTCAGTTCCCTTGATGGAGGGGGAAAAATCTGAATATCTCACGCATATCTGGGTTGTTTCATCAGATGGAAAAATGAACTACCAATTTACATTTGGAGAGAAATCATGTACAGAACCATCCTTTTCCCCAGATGGTAAATATCTCTCATTTCTTTCAACAAGAGGGAAAGACGGTAAAAATCAAATATGGCTTCTGAGATTAACTGGCGGGGAAGCAGAGCAGATAACAAATGTTAAGTCAGGGGTTATATCTTATAGATGGTCACCCGATTCAAAAATGATTGCATTTACCAGTGCTGACCCCGAAACGGAAGAAGAAGCAAAGGCGAAGAGAGAAAAACTTGATATGATCATCGTTGATAAAAATTATAAGTATGCGCATCTTTATATTGTCAAACTTGAGAAAGATAAGAAAGGCGAATATCCCGTTAAGCGTTTGACATCTGGTGAATTTCATGTGACCTCATTTGACTGGTCCCCAGATGGAAAATTTATCGTTTTCGCGCATCAGGCAAATCCAACTGCAGATGTTTGGACGACATCAGATATTTCAATCATTCCATCAGATAGTGGTGAAATAAAACCGTTGATCAAATGGTCAGGTTCAGACGCTAACCCAAGGTTTTCGCCCGATGGGAAGTGGATAGCTTTTGAATCTGATGGTGGTATGATAAAATGGGCTGGGTTAAGGTATGTTTATATCATCCCCGCAACCGGCGGAGAAGCCAAAAGGTTATCCCCAACCCCCGATGAAAATTGCAGAATAATTTCATGGTCAAAAGATAGTAAGGAAATTTATGTTAGCGAAGCTTATAGAACATCGTTTCGCATTTATTCTGTGCCTATTGACGGAGGAAAACCAAGGGCTTTAACTCCAGATAACGGGAATTATTCAGGTGTTTCATTTAGTTTAGATGGCTCAACAATGGCATTTGTTTATCAAAATTCGGAAACACCACCAGATGTTTATATAACAAGCTTGAAAAAATTTGAACCGAAGCGATTGACAGATGTTAATTCAGACTTTCCAAAACTCCCAATGGGCAAAACAGAAATTTTAACTTGGAAATCAAAAGATGGTAAATTTGAAATTGAAGGTCTCGTCACTTATCCAGTAAATTATGAAAAAGGGCGAAGATATCCTCTTGTTCTCCTAATCCACGGCGGACCAGCAAGCGTTTTCACTCAAAACTTCACATCAGCAGGTGCTGTTTATCCAATTCAAGCATTTGCACAAGAGGGCTATGTCGTGCTGAGACCAAACCCAAGAGGAAGCACTGGTTATGGCAAAGAATTTAGATTCGCAAATTACAATGATTGGGGATTTGGTGATTATGATGACTTGATGGCAGGGGTTGATAAACTAATTGAACTTGGCGTTGCCCATCCTGAAAGTTTGTGTGTCGCTGGATGGAGCTATGGTGGCTATATGACATCGTTTATAGTGACAAAAACCAAAAGATTCAAAGCAGCAAGCGTTGGCGCTGGAGTGACGAATTTAATAAGCTTTACAGGCACAGCGGATATACCAAGCTTTCTGCCCGATTATTTCTCTGGGGAATTCTGGGATAGGCTTGATGTTTATATGAAACATTCGGCTATCTTTAATGTTAAGGGAGTAACAACTCCAACTCAAATCATCCATGGCGAGGTTGATGTTAGAGTTCCAATTTCGCAAGGCAAAGAATTCTATAATGCTTTAAAGAGACAAGGTTGCCCAACAGAGATGATAATTTACCCAAGAACACCACACGGAGTTCAAGAGCCAAAATTTATCGCAGATATTGGGAAAAGAATCATAGCTTGGTTCAACAAGCATCTTGGACGAGAAACTAAACTGACCATGGAAAAATAGCATATTTTAATCGCCAAAGCACAATCTTTAAACCAAATGACTAATGGGATAGTGATGTATTAGTTTTGTAATTTGATGTTTTTTAAATTAAAACTGAATTGAACTTTAAAACAAAAATTATGCAAAAAATGAAAAAATTAGTTATCCTCCTTATGCTTTCTATCTTAAACCTTGCCATTTCACAAAACAAAATTTTCCCTTTCAAGATTAACAAAGTCGTGCTTGAAAATGGGCTAACTGTTTTATCTGTTCCGTTTGATTCCCCTGGGATAATAGCTTACTACACAGTGGTCAGAGCTGGATCAAGAAATGAAGTTGAGCCAGGAAAATCTGGATTCGCACACTTTTTTGAACATATGATGTTTCGGGGGACGGATAAATACCCAGAACAAGTTTATAATGATATCTTAAAACGCCTTGGTGCTGACTCAAACGCTTTCACAACTGCTGATTGGACTGCGTATCACATTGTCGCAAGTAGTGATGCGCTTGAGACAATAATTGATATTGAATCCGACCGTTTTATGAATTTAAAGTATACGGTGGAACAGTTCAAAACAGAAGCCGGGGCAATTCTTGGTGAATACAACAAAAGTGCATCAAGCCCGTTCCTTTCCATTTATGAGAAACTTCAAGACCTTGCTTTTACAACTCACACTTACAAACACACAACGATAGGGTTTTTAAAAGATATACTTGATATGCCTAATCAATATGATTACAGCTTGCAATTTTTTGATCGTTATTATCGTCCCGAAAATTGCGCAATTGTCGTGGTTGGAGATTTTGACCAGAATAAGCTAATTGAACTTGTGAAAAAATACTATGGAAGTTGGAAAAGGGGCGGTTACAAACCAGATATCCCTGTTGAACCGCCACAGACCGAGGAAAAAGTTGGGCACATTGCCTGGAAAGGTAAAACATTGCCATATCTTGCAATTGCTTACCATGTGCCCGAATTTTCAACAAAGAACATTGAACGTGCATCAATTGATTTTATCTCCGAACTTCTTTTCTCAAAAACAGCACCTCTCTATCAAAAATTAGTAATTGAAAAGCAATGGGTTGATTTCATTCAAGGTGAAGCTCCTGATAGAAGAGATCCATTTTTGTTTGTAATCCTTGCACGGATAAAAAGAAACGATTTAATTGATTCTGTAAAAAATGAAATTTTTAATGCAATTGAAGAATTAAAAACGAAACCAGTTTCAAAAGAACGGCTTGAGCAGGTGAAGTCTTATCTTAAGTATTCATTTGCCATGTCACTTGACAATCCAAACAGCGTTGCTTATATCGTGGGACATTATTTCCAGCTAACTGGCGATCCCGAATCCGTCAACGAACTTTATTCGCTATATGAAAAAGTCACACCGCAGGATATAATGAGAGCAGTTCAAAAATACTTTACAAAAGAAAATAGAACAATAGTAACATTAACGGAGGAAGAAAAATGAAGAAAATAGTTTTATTAATGTTGCTTGCAGTAATGATTTCATCAGCAAAAAATTCAGAAATAAGAATTAAAGAACTTTACAGTCCAAATTATCCGATAATAACCTTTAGAGTTATGATTGAAACTGGCTCTATAAACGATCCCAAAGGTAAGGAAGGATTAAACGCTTTGACAATTTTGATGCTTGCGCAAGGTGGGACAAAAGAACTGACGTACAAGGAAATTCAAGAAAAACTTTATCCATGGGCAGCAAGGATAAATTATCAATTTGATAAAGAGGTCAGCGTTATAATTGGAGAGGTTCATAGGGATCATCTTGAAAAATTTTACAAGATTTTTTCAGATTTGATTTTGAACCCAAGATTTGATGAGCAGGATTTCAAAAGGAATAAAGATTTGCTGCTAAATTATATCAAAGCGACGATAAGAAGTGGAAATGACGAGGAGCTTGGAAAGCAGGCGCTTATTTGGTTTATATATGAAAATCATCCTTATAATTCTCCTGAATTTGGAACTGTTCAAGGGCTGAACAACATCACACTTGAGGATGTGAAGAACTTTTACAAAAAACATTTCACTCAGGGAAACATAGTTTTCGGGATAGCTGGGGGTTATCCAAAGAAATTGATACAGAAAATAAAAAGGGATTTCGCAAAGCTTCCACCAGGCAAACCTGAACAAGTTAAACTTCCAGAGCCAGAGAAAATTAACGGGCTTGAATTTTTATTGATTGAAAAGGAGACAAGATCAACAGCAATATCGTTTGGCTTCCCGATATCAATTAACCGCTCACATAAGGATTTTTATTCTCTGATGATTGCAAATTCATACTTTGGCGAACACAGAACTTTCAATGGAATTTTAATGCAAAAGATAAGAGGTCAGCGTGGATTAAACTATGGAGATTACTCATACATTGAACATTTCGTTCAAGATGGTGGCTCAACATTCCCTGTGCCAAATATCCCAAGACGCCAGCAATATTTCAGCGTCTGGATAAGACCTGTTGAAAATAAAAATAGACATTTTGTTTTAAGACAAGCAATAAGAGAACTTGAAATTTTGGTCAAGAAAGGATTAAGTAAAGAAGATTTTGAATCAACAAGGGAATTTTTATTAAACTATTCAAAACTCTGGGTTCAAACACTTAATAGACGGCTTGGATATATGATGGACTCCGATTGGTACGGGATTGAGTATTTTATTGATAAAATTCAAAAGGAACTACCCAAACTCACGGTTGATGATGTTAATAATGCGATAAGAAAATATCTTAACTTTGAAAACATAAAAATAGTAGCGGTTACAAAGGACGCTAAATCTTATATGGACGATTTAATTTCAAACAAGCCAAGCCCGATAACTTATGTAAGCCCCGTTGCTCAATCAATTCTTGATGAGGACAAAATAATTCAGGAATATAAACTTAACGCGAAACCAGAATCTTTTAAAATTATACCGGTTGATGAAGTTTTTGAAAAATAAAATCAGGGGCGGTTTAAACCGCCCCTTGTCTTTGCTATGAACCTTTGCAGGGTTTGTGGCGAGGAAAAATTAGTTTCCAAAACATTAAACGCATGTATTGATTGTATCAGAAAAAATAAAAACGATATTTTAAGCGAAATCTTAAATTTTCATGCTAAAACAAGAAGAGAATTCAACCTGCCCGAAGAGATACCAAACTCCGACGATGGAATTGAATGTAAAATTTGCGGAAACGAATGTAGAATTCCCAAATATAAGTTTGGATATTGTGGATTAAGGTTAAATGACGGAACTAAAATCTCGCATATCGGTGGGACATCAAAAGCGGGTTTAATTCACTGGTATTTTGATCCCCTTCCGACAAATTGCGTTGCGAGTTGGGTTTGTGAAGGTTCAAAACAATATGGTAAGAAAAATCTTGCGGTGTTTTACCAAAGCTGCAGTTTCAATTGCTTATTCTGTCAAAACTGGCATTTCAGAGAAATAAATATAAAAAGAGCAAGAAAAATTTCGGCTGAAGAACTTGCTGATGTCGTTGATAAGGAGACTTTTTGCATTTGTTATTTTGGGGGTGATCCATCAACTCAAATAATCCATGCGATTCAAACCTCAAAAATCGCTATTGAAAAGAAAGGCAAAGTCAGAATTTGCTGGGAAACAAACGGTAATATGAATAAAAAGTTTCTTGAAATCGCCGTTAAATTATCGCTTGAATCTGGTGGATGTATAAAATTTGACCTCAAAGCGTATGATGAAAATCTTAACATCGCATTGTGTGGGGTGAGCAACCGCAAAACGCTTGAAAATTTTAAGTTTGCATGTCGTTTTATAGACAAACGCCCCGAACCACCGCTTGTCATAGCGAGCACACTTATAATCCCTGGGTATATTGATGCGGACGAAGTTTATAAAATTGCGAAATTTATAAGACAATTTGATGAAAACATTCCATATTCATTGCTCGCATTTTATCCGCAATTTTATTTTTATGATCTTCCTACGACATCAAGGAAGCTAATGAACGAATGCGTTGATGCTGCAAGGTCAGCGGGTTTAAAGAGGGTTCATGTGGGAAATGTGCATTTGTTAAATTAAGAGTGCCCCTGGCAGGATTCGAACCTGCGACACGCGGTTTAGGAAACCGCTGCTCTATCCATGCTGAGCTACAGGGGCAGGTGAAACCTTTTTTAAATTAAAAAAAGTAGATAAAAAAATCAATATCTTGGCATGCTTGGGTCAATTTTTTCAATCCATGCGTCAATCCCACCAGCAAGATTTTTAACACGAGTGAAGCCAAGTTCTCTAAGGAATTGAACAGCTCTTGCGCTTCTACCACCCATCTTGCAGTAAAGCACCACTTCACGAGTCTGATCAAGCTTGTTAACTTCCTCCGCAAGCCTTGAAAGCGGAATTAAAATGCTCCCCTGGATTCTGTTAATCTCGTATTCATGGGGTTCGCGAACATCTATCAAAATTATATCTTCTCCGTTTTCAAGTTTTGCCTTCAATTCCTCAGCCGTTATCTCCAAACCAGTTTCATGTAGAATTTGCTCAGGCATGACTCC
>NZ_CZVH01000078.1:0-9330 GCF_001458555.1 Candidatus Kryptobacter tengchongensis
GAAGCGATAAGATATGGCTATGGCATAGGGATAAAGTTAAAAAACGGGATTGGAAAGTTGAATTTGATTTATGCTCTGGGAAGGGGTGACTCTTTTAAAACAGGGAAAATACATGTTGGGATTGAAAGTGAGTTTTAAAAAAATTATGGGAATAGTCAGGATAGTAAGACCTTCAAATGTTTTGATCACTGGTTTAACTATATTTGTCAGTGTTTGGATTTTTGGGAGCGAAACTTTTGAATTGTTCAAACTTGCTTTAGTTGCAGGGATTGCTGGGGCTTTGATTGATGCTGGGGGGAATGTGATAAATGATTTTTTTGATGTTGAGATTGATGGAATAAATAAACCACGTAGACCAATTCCGTCTGGATTGATAAGCAGGGAATTTGCTTTGTTTGTTTATTTTATTTTGACGATCTTTGGTTTATTTGTTGCGTCGTTTTTAAATAAAATAGCGTTTATAATTGCAATTTGCTCTGCTTTTGTGATTTTTCTTTATAGTTATAAACTTAAGAGAATTCCACTCCTTGGAAATTTTACAGTTGCTTTCTTGACCGGGCTTGCATTTGTCTTTGCAGGAAGCGTGGTCGGGAATTTTAAAGAGCCTTTGTTCCCATTTATTTTTGCTTTTATGATAAATTTTGGGCGTGAGGTTCTTAAAGATATTGAGGATATTGAAGGAGATTTAAAGGCAGGGGTAAGGACATTTCCGATAGTTTATGGGGTTAAGCGGGCGGTTTGGGTTTCGGTTTTCATTTTTGTTGTTTTGATCTTTGTAACTATAGTTCCTTATCTTGCCGGAATTTATAACCATTTTTATGCTCTCATTGTTTTGCTTGTTGATGCAGGTTTGGTTTTCGTCATATTTTCCTTGATAAGGGATAGGAGCAAATATAATTTGAACAGATTGAGCAATATTCTTAAATTTGAAATGTTAATTGGTTTATCCGCAATTTATTTTGGAAGTTTGAGATGGTGAAGACATCTGAGGGTGAAATGATGCGAATAGAGAATGAATTCTATGAGCAGGGTTATTCAATTATAGCAGGGGTTGATGAAGCGGGATGTGGACCTCTTGCTGGACCTGTGGTTGCATGTGCTGTCATCCTACCGAAAGGTTATTTTAATTCGTTGATTTACGATTCAAAAAAAGTTTCTCCAAAATTGAGGAGGGAACTTTATGGGGTGATCTCGGAGAATGCGATTGATATAGGAATTGGAGTTGCCTCAAACGATGAGATAGATAAATTTAATGTAAGAGGGGCAACGAAACTTGCGATGATTAGAGCATTGCTTGAACTTGAGGTAAAACCAGATGTCGTTCTTGTTGATGGAAATTTTTTTGATGTTAATTTCTGGATGTTAAACCATGATGGCAAAAAAGTTGTGATTAAAAACATAATAAAAGGTGACAGGAAGTCAATCTCAATTGCGTCTGCCTCAATTATTGCGAAGGTTTTGAGAGATAATTTCATGGAACATTACGATGAAATTTACCCTGGTTATAATTTCTCAAAGCATAAGGGTTATCCTACTGAGGAACATCTTTCAGCGATAAAAAGATTTGGCGTTACAGAGATTCACAGGAAAACTTATAAGCCAATTCAAAAATTTTTAAAAGCGTTAAAACAATCAAGATTGTTTGATGAGGAGAAATGATATAGGGAAACTTGGCGAAGAGATTGCTGTTAAGTTTTTATCTGGTAAAGGATATAAGATTTTGGAAAGGAATTTCAGATATGGGCATGGTGAAATTGATATAATTGCGATGGACGGTGAAGTTCTTGTATTCGTTGAAGTTAGGACAAAATTTTCAGATAAATTTGGTATGCCAGAGGATTCTGTTACGCTTAAGAAAAGAAAACAGTTGAAAAAGATTGCATCCGCTTTTCTTGAAACGCACGATGTAAATTTTTCTGAATGTAGATTTGATTTTATTGGAATAATGTTTAAAAATAGGAAGCCTCAAATAAATCATATTGAAAATGCATTTCAATAAAAAAGTGGAGGTGCAAAGTGAATCTTGCCCTTGCGATGTTTTTATCAGTTATAGGTTTATTGCTTGGTTTTCTCACCTGGGGTAAATATGTAGCTCACAAAGTGGGTGTGAATCCAGAAATTCCGACACCAGCGGTTCGGATAAATGATGGGGTTGATTATGTGCCGACCAAACCTCTTGTTCTTCTTGGGCATCATTATGCTTCAATTGCAGCAGCAGGACCAATTGTTGGTCCAACGCTTGCTTTGATTTATGGCTTTGTTCCCGTGTGGTTATGGCTTTTGCTTGGGGTGATTTTCATTGGAGCGGTTCATGATTTTTCGGCATTATTTGTAAGTGTAAGGGAAAATGGTCGTTCAATTGCTCACATAGCAAGGAAAACGCTTGGGAATACTGGTTTTGCTTTTTTTCTTTCATTCGCAATTTTGCTTATTATGCTTGTAAATGCTGCTTTCCTTCAACTTACGGCGATAGCTTTAACCTCTTATTATCCAATTTCAAAGCTTGGGCTTCCTCCTGATCAAACGCTTTTGAAAACGGAGATTATAAATGGTGAGGTCTATGGTAAGATAGGGGGTATAGCCTCAACCTCTGTTATAATTATCACGGTCTTTGCTCCGTTTATCGGTTATTTGTTATACAAAAAACACATAAAAACATATATTGCAAGCATCATCGCTTTAGTTATAGCTTTATTTTCGGTCATCATTGGTTTTAGATATCCCGTTACGCTTGATCCTAAATTATGGATGGTGGTAATTTTGATTTATTCTTTTGTTGCTTCTTGGATACCTGTTTGGATAATTTTACAGCCTCGGGATTTTATAAATGTTCATTTTCTATACATTGGTCTTTTCAGTTTAGTTTTGGGGATTATCGGGAGCGGTTTTGCTGGTGTTAAAATTCAAATGCCAGCTTTTAACATAAATTCCGAATCAATAGAAGCTCTTGGGACGGTATGGCCATTTTTTTATTTGTGACCATAGCGTGTGGGGCTGTTTCAGGGGCTCATGCTTTGATTGCAACTGGAACAACATCAAAACAGCTTGCTAATGAAAAGCACGCTCATCTTATTGGGTACGGTGCGATGCTTCTTGAGTCATTGCTTGGGCTTTCAGTTGCACTTGCGATACTTGGTGCGGTTGATTTTGAGCATTATAAGGAGATTGTGTGGCCAATGCAGGGAGGTCACCTGAGACAGGGGAATGCACCGCTTGCTTTCGCTGTAAGCGTTGGTAAAACACTTAACACAGGACTTGGAATACCTATCTCGTATGGAACTATATTTGGAATTTTAATGCTTGAGGGATTTTTGATAACAACAATTGACACCCTCTTTAGATTAATGAGATATTTCTTTGAGGAGTTATGGAATGTTTTATTTGTTAAAAAACCAGCAATTTTAAATTCAAGGGTTTTCAATTCAATTTTAGGTATAGCGCTCACGGCGTTGCTTGCTTTTACTAACGGTTATCAGAAAATTTGGCCCATATTTGGTTCGGCAAACCAACTTTTAGCAGCTCTCACACTGGTTGCTGTAACTGCATGGTTTGCTCAAAGGTCTGTTAAAGCATATTTTGCTGCTATTCCCGCTGGATTTATGATTTTGACGACAATAGCTTCGCTTTCTATCCTCCTGAAAAGATATATTGAATCAAAGAACTTAACATTAACCATAACCGATATCCTTTTGCTATTTTTAGCTATCGGAGTTGTACTTTTGACATTTAAATACTTTTTCAAACTTCGCCATGAATTGGAAAGGGAGAAGGTCGCAGAACCAGTGAAGTAGTAGGATGATTGCGTTGAGAAATTTGGCGATGTGAAGTTTCCTGTGTAATTTAAAGACAAAGGGAAAAATTTTAATAATTTTTTGGGATGAAGGTAATGAGGTGGTTAGGACGATTAAGATGTTGTCACAGCAAAGAGAGAAGCGTTAAGAAAATATTGATAATTGAAATTGACACAGGTGTTTGTGTCCTTTGCGATGAGCAATGAGAGTATAAAACCATTTAGTTGAATTTAGATAAGGTTTTTGACATGTTAAATTCAAAGAATTAAGTGTTGTAAAGATGAGGCGATTAAAATTTTTTATCCTGCTTTTTGTTTTCTCTGTTAAGTTAGATGCGCAGACTATAGAGGAGAACTTCTGGGTAACTAATGGAACTGTTTGGGCTACTGCAAAAGATGGGAATATATTGTATTTTGGTGGAATTTTTACTCAAGTTTACAGACCAAGGGTGGGCGAAGCGATTGTTGATAGGTTTACAGGTGATGCATATCCTAATTTCCCCAGAGTTTATAATGGCGTAAATCCCGGAATAGTATACGCAGTTATAAGCGATGGAAACGGGGGATGGTATATAGGAGGAAATTTTACGCAAGTTGGAAATGTAGCAAGAACAAATATTGTTCATATTTTGCCTGATGGCTCAGTTGATCTATCTTTCCTTCCTAACGGAGCTAATAATATTGTAAGAGCGCTTGCTGTAGATGGGAATTATCTTTATGTTGGTGGGGATTTTACGAATATAAACGGGGTTGCAAGGAATAGAATTGCAAGAATTAATTTGGCAAATGGAAGCGTTGACTTATGGAACCCAAATGCTAATTCTAGTGTATATTCCATCTTACCTTATGGAGGGGTTGTTTATGTTGGTGGCACTTTTACATCAATTGGGGGAGTGACAAGAAACCGGCTTGCTGCACTTGATGTAACAACTGGGAATCCAACTACATGGAACCCAAATGTTGGAAACGGAGCAGTGATGACAATGGCTATATATCCGTCAACTGGTACTTTATTTATCGGTGGAACGTTTACAAATATAGCTGGGATTGTTAGGAATCGTATTGCTGGGGTTAGCATATCAACAGGTGCGGTTACATGGTATCCGGCAGGTGGAGCGAATAACACTGTTTATTCACTTGCTATCGGTATTTCATATGGCGATTTTTTATTTGTTGGGGGAGCTTTTACAACTATTGGAGGAATCGCGAGAAATCGTTTGTGCGCTTTTAATTTGTCTACGCCAGGTATTCCATTAGAACCATGGGATCCAAACGCAAATGCTATTGTATATTCAGTTTATACTATGAGCATGGAACTTTATGTCGGTGGTGCTTTTACGCAAATATCAGGGCAGGTGAGAAATAGAATTGCAAAATTTGATTTTTCAACTTCAGTTGCAGTTTTAACCTCATGGGATCCGTCAGCGTTTAACAATACTGTTTTTACATTGGGAGGTTATAATGATAGAATTTATATCGGGGGAAATTTCGGTGGCATCAATTCCAGGGCAAGAAGTAATTTAGCAAGCATTGATTTATCAACCGGGAATTTAACGAGTTGGAATCCGGGGACGAATAACACAGTTTTAGCTATGCATATTGCCGGAGGTTATCTTTTCATAGGGGGACAATTTACAAATGTGGCAGGTCAAGCGAGAACGAGATTGGCTTCGTTTAATTTGAGTGATGGAAGTTTAACCTCATGGAATCCATCTGCAAATGGTGATGTGAGATGTTTTGCTTCTTCTGGTTCAATTCTCTATGTAGGCGGTGCATTTACAAGCATAACTCAGGGGGTTAATCGGACGAGAAATCGTCTTGCTTCATTTAGCATTGCTACGGGGCAGTTAACCTCATGGAATCCATCTGCAAATGACATAGTTTATTCATTGTTCGTATATGGAAATCACCTTTATGTGGGTGGTGCATTTACCACGATTGATGGACTTACAAGGAACCGTCTTGCGAAATTTGATATTACAACAGGTGAATTATTGAGTTGGGCACCGAGCGCAGATAATGTTGTATGGTCAATTTTAGTGCAGGGTTCAGTGGTTTATGTAGGGGGTCAATTTACAACAATTAACGGAACAGCGAGAAATTATATTGCAAGCATGGATGCGAACACGGGTGCGTTACTGTCCTGGAATCCAAATGCAAATAATACAGTATATTCTCTTGCAATTACAGGTACAACAGTCTATTGCGGAGGAGCGTTTACGAGTATCGGTGGTTCTACAAGAAATCGCCTTGCTGGAATTGATAAAAATACTGGAACCGCGACCCCATGGAATCCGAATGCAAATGATATTGTATATACTTTGCTTTTGTCAATTGAATCCGGGCGTGTTTATGTAGGTGGACAATTTACTCAGATTATGAATTTTCCCAATCAATTCCTTGCGAGTTTGACAATACCTGATATTATGGAGCAACAGCTTGTGGTTGGATTTGCAGTAAGTTCAATTTCTGTTGTGACGGGTTCAACGGGAAACAGTGTTTATGTCCTCCTTAGATGGCTTGATAGGACGCCACCAGAGCAAGGTGTGTATAGCTTTACATTTGAAATTACAAGTTCAAGTATCAGTGTCAATTCGTCAAATGTTTTTTTACATCCATCAATTTCTGGAAGTTTCACAATGAATAAGGTAAATATTCCAAATGGTGTGAGGGTCACAATAGTTGGGAATACTTTTTCATCACTTCTTATTGATGATGGGGATTACGAGGGCTCATATCTTGTTGCGATTTTAAACTTTGATGCCCCATTGGTTGATGGAACTTATTACATAAATTTAGCAAATGTTTCACCGGCAGAGATTTGTCTTGTTAATCCGCCGCATACTTCTTCATTTTTTGGAATTACAGATGGATACACCACGCTTGAAGTTATTTCATTTACACAATTCCCGATCAGCGTTCCTTATTTCATACCGTCTGGCTACACACAAAGCAGAAAATACGGTGATATAAACTGGGATGGGAATATTGATATTTCAGATATTACATCTATTGCCGACATTGTAATAGAAAATTATCTTGCTGTTCCAGTAAATGATCCAGTAACGGGGTCAAGGAATTTTTATGGTGGTGGACCCAATCCAAATGATTATGATGGTTCAAATCCAGATAAAGCAGATAGGAGAAGTGCTGATGTTTATGGAAGCGGTGGAGATGGAGATCCAACGAATGGCGAGGGGGATGATATAATTACACAAATGGATCTTGCAGTGGTGGTGGATGCCGTTACCAGTGGAGCATGGCCATCTTATCCGGGAGTTATAAGCGCAATTGTTGGCAAACCAGCTTTTAAAATAGATGAAGAACATGGCAGGGAAAAATTGATGATTTTGAGAAAAGGTGAATCTCAGGCAAATGTGTTTGTCAAATTTGAAATTTTTGAGCCAGGGGATAAGTCAGCCAAGATGAGAATTAAGGTTATTAATAATGAAGAAAGATTGCGGGGAATTCAAATTGAGCTTAAAACTTCTATTTTGCAGAGAATAGATGATATCTGGAAAATGCCCGATGCGGTTGGTTTAAATTTTGTTTGGACAATAAACCAATCTAATAAGCTGGTTATTCTCATCTACGCCGATGGTGGAAAGTATTTTAAAGCTGGCGAAAGTGTGCTTTTAACAATTCTTATTCCAGGATTAACAATAGAGCAATTAATTGAAGCAGAGCCAGTTATAATTTCAAGCGTTGGTAATGTAAGCAAGATCGCAATGTTTGAGGTTTCAAACGCGAATTTGAATGAGTTGCCATCTGAGTATAAGTTATATCCAAATTATCCAAACCCATTTAATTCTGAGACAGTTGTTAAGTTTGATCTCCCTGAATATTCAAGCGTGAGGTTGATTATATGGGATGTGTTAGGTAGAAGGGTTAGAACTTTGATTGATGGGAATGTCGATCCAGGGCATAAAGTTGTCAGCTGGGATGGGAGAGACGATTTTGGGATACAGATGAGCTCAGGGGTATATTTCATCACTATGTTTGCAACTTCGCTTGATGGGGGTAGGGAGTTTAAGGGGGTTAGAAAAATTTTGCTTATCAAGTGATCTTGTTTATCTTTTTTTGTTTTATTAACTTTTGAATGAAGATAGTAATTTCACGCAGGTAAAATTTGTAATAGTTAATCATGTTGAAATACTTCACTGCGTTTTTGCTTGGCTATTTATTTGGGTCAATCCCGACTGCTTTTATACTTGTTAAGTTATTTAAGAGGATTGACATCCGCAGGGCAGGAAGTGGAAATGTTGGGGCTTTGAATGCGTATGAGGTTACAGGTTCAGCCTTAATTGGGATTGTGGTTTTAGTTGTTGATGTTTTAAAGGGTTTTTTCGCTGTTAAAATTTGTCAGGATTTGTTTGCGAATGATTCAATTGTGGTTTTAATTTCAGGTGCTTCATCTGTTCTTGGTCATAATTTTTCTGTTTGGATAAGTTTCTATGGTGGGCGTGGGCTTGCTACTTCGGTTGGTGTTTTTATGGCTGTGAATCCTTCATTGATTTTTATTTGGTGTATTCTGTGGTTAATCGCTTATGCAAAAATTCAAAATGTTCACGCTGGAAATATATGGGCAACTATTTTTACCCCTTTGGTTATCGCTCCAGTTGTTAGATTTTTTAATTCGTTTAGCCGTATAAATACGAGCAATGAGAATTTTATCCTTTTTGTAATTTTAATTTCGCTGTTAATTTTCATCAAACATTTTAAGCCACTTGTTCAACTTTTCAGAGAGAGAAAAATTTTAAAAAATAAATTTCGGTAAAACGATGTTTAAAGGTGCGAGGAAAGGTTTTCTCTTTTTTGGCTTTTTATCTGTTTTGTTGATAGGCGTGCTCGTTGGATATTCTATAAATTCGCTCACTGCAAGCGTAAATCATAATAATTCTCATTCAGTTGAAGGAAAAGTTTATAGTGAGTCAAATCATCTTGAAGTTTCACATTATGATGTTACGCAGAATGTTTATGATGCGAGGCATAATGCAATTACAAAAGCAGTTGCGAAGGCAAGTCCTGCTGTCGTTGGTATAAATGTGACCGCAATTGAGGAATACACCGATCCTTTCTTTAGATTTTTTGAGGACGATCCATTTTTCAGATACTTCTTTGGTGATAGGTTCAAATATCGTGTCCCTGTTAGAAGTCTTGGTTCAGGGTTTATAATCTCGCCCGATGGTTATATAGTTACAAATGAACATGTAATCGGGAATGCAAGAGAAATTGTTGTAACTCTTTCAACTGGAGAAAAATATAAGGCAAGGCTTGTGGGTAAAGACCCTGTATCTGATATCGCTGTTTTGAAAATTGATGTAAAGGAGAAATTGCCATATCTTGTATTTGGAAATTCTGATGATGTTATAATTGGTGAATGGGCAATTGCGATGGGGAATCCATTTGGTTTATTTGAACTTGGGAATAAGCCGACCGTTACGGTTGGAGTGATAAGTGCAGTTAAAATGAACCTTCACTCGGTTGGGGGAAGGATTTATAAAGATATGATTCAAACCGATGCAGCAATTAACAGTGGG
>NZ_CZVH01000079.1:0-9320 GCF_001458555.1 Candidatus Kryptobacter tengchongensis
GGCACAAATGGTTAAGGAAAATAAACTTTGCATTTTCATTTGTAAGATTTGAACTTTTAGATGATAATACAGAAACGTGGGCGATTGTTAATCTGATTGATGAGGAAAATTTGCTTAAAAGATACGGATATCATTTACAGGTTTATTATATCCTGCTCTTTGCGTCACTTTTAATTCTCGGTTACCTTTTATTTATTTATTTCAACTCTGTGAAATATAGCTTTGATCTGGAGGAGGAACTTGACGGACAAGTCAGGGCTGTTTTTTGACTTGGAGCGTAAATATAGGGAACTTGCTGATAATCCATTTGTTGGTTTGGCAATTTATGATGAGAATGGGTTTATATCTGTCAATAGAAGGTTTTGTGAAATTTTGGGGTATGAATTGGATGAACTTATGAAACTTACTCCATTTGATTTTATTCACCCTGAGGATAGGGATAAATGGGTTGAAAGGGCGATCAAGTTATTGCATGGTGAATATGCTCCAGAGCGAACTTCTTACAGAGCGATAAAGAGAGATGGAAGCATTGCTTATTTAGTGTGTTATTCCAAGTTAATTAATCATGGTGGGAAGCCAGCTGTCCAGACCGTTATTTTTGACGCCACAAAGGAGAAGATGCAGGAAGATATGCTCAGGCATTTACAAAGGGTTGAATCAATCGGGACATTTACGATGGGGATGGCGCATGATTTTAACAATATCTTGCAGATAATTATAGCTTCAGCGCAGATGATTGATTTGAAGGCGAAAAAGAGGGAGTTAAAGTCAGAAGATTTGGTGAAATACATTGATAATATAATTTCAATTTCAAATCGTGGAGCTGAGCTTATAAAGCGTTTGAAAATTTTCGCACGGAAGGAAATACCAAATGCTGAAATAATTGATCTTGGGCAAATTGTTCTTAACAGCGCAGAGATTATGAAGTCAGTTTTTCCAAAGTTTATTGAGATTGAGGTTAAGATAGATTCTGAGGGGATTAAAGGTTATGGTTCAAAGACGGAAATTCAGCAGGCGTTGCTTAATATCTGTGTAAATGCCAAAGATGCCATAATTGAAAAGAAAGAAAAAGGTTTGCTTGATGGACCGGGGAAGATAACGATTCAGGTATCTGTAAAGAATATCTCGCTTGAGGAGGCGGAAATTTTTAAGGTAAGCTCGGGTAAATATGCATGTATTTCTGTTGTTGATAATGGAATTGGGATGGATGAAAAAACGAGGGAAAGGGTTTTTGAACCGTTTTTTACGACTAAAAAACCTGAAATTGGAACTGGGCTTGGGATGTCAACGGTGTTTGGAATTGTGAGCTCACATGGTGGGTTCATCAGGATTGATTCAAAGCTTGGCGAGGGGACAAAAGTTGAATTTTGCCTCCCTTTGGTTGATGAAATTTCGAAGAAAGTTGCGGTCTCGGTTGAATCTGTTAAGAAAGTGGATAAAAAGAGCGCTGTGATGATTGTTTCGGAGAAAAACGATTTAAGAGAAAAGTTGATAGAAGCGATGAGGGGTGCGGGGTTTGAGGTGTTATGCTCGGAGGATAAGGTTATTGCAGTTAAGATGTTAAGTGAAAATCTTGATAAAATTGATTTGATTTTGATTAACTCAAAAACACAGAGATTGAAGTTGAAGGATACGATTGCGGAGTTGAAGATTTTGAAGCCAGATGTAAAGATAGTTTTGCTTTATTCAACCCCTGAGACCGAGGGAATTGATGGGGTTGAGGTTCTTGAAAAACCAGAGGAGCAGATAATGAGGATTTTTGAGAATCTTAAAAATGTGAAATAAAAATTTTTTGATCTTGTGAAAGTTTTTGATTTTGAAATTCCTGAGTGCAAGAACTTCACTGGTTATAAACCATGTTATCCGTATTTAAAGTGTCATGAAACAGGTTGTGTTGACCCGAAGCCATTTGGTGTTAAGATATTGATAATTAATCTTGATGCGATGGGGAATGTTTTATTGACAACATCAGTTCTTCCCGCAATAAAGAGGAAGTATCCCGAGAGTTCAGTTTATTGGCTTACGCTTAAAAATACACATCACCTTCTTGATAATAATCCGTATCTTGACGAAGTTTTCATTTGGGAGCCCGAGACGTGGCTTGTGCTTGAAAATATGAGATTTGATATCGTTATGAACGCTGATAAGTCAAGAAGGTCAGCGAGTTTGACGATGAAGTTGAATGCGGGGATTAAGCTCGGATATGGCATGAATGAACACGGTCAGATAATTCCATTGAATAAATCTGCAAGTTATGATTATCAGCTTGGGCTTGATGATGAGTTAAAATTTAGGAAAAATCAAAAGACTCGGCAGGAAATTTTGTGTGAGATGTTTGAGCTTGAATATAAGCGTGATGAATATGTTCTTGTTTTAAGCGAAGATGAGAAAAAATTTACAGAGGAGTATAAAAGAAAGGTTGGAATTAAAGATGGTGAGCTTGTCGTTGGGTTTAACACTGGTTGTTCCCCCTTGTATCCGAATAAAAAGATGACGATTGAACAACATGTTGAGTTAATAAAGCGTTTATCAAGGTACGATGGGATAAAACTTGTGCTACTTGGTGGTCCGGAGGATACGGAAAGGAATGAGGAAATTTTTAATCGCTCGGTTAAGATAAATGGTGTAGCGGGGAAGTTGATCAATACACCAACAAATGAAGGTATAAGGCGAGGAATTTGCTATGAGAATATGTGTGATGTTGTTATAACTGGTGATTCGTATGGCATGCATCTTGCGATAGCTCTTAGAAAATTTGTAATAGCATGGTTTGGATTAAGCTCATGGACGGAGATAGATCTTTATGATAGGGGTGTTAAGTTAATCCCCGAGGGTTTGGAATGTGCGCCTTGTTGGAAGAAAGTTTGCCCTTATAATCTTGAGTGTATAAAGATGATAGATCTTGACAGGATTGAGGGGATTGTTGTTAAGTATAAAGAGGAGGTTTTTGATAGGTTAGTTAAGAAAGAGTTGTTTTGAAAAATTTTGCTGAATTTGGTAAATTTTAATTGAGTTTGTGATTCGTTCTTTTACAAGTTTTCGGGACGTAGCGCAGCCTGGTTAGCGTCCCAAGGGGAACCCTTAGGGTCACTACCTTGGGGTGGTAGGGGTCGCGGGTTCTCCCAAAAGGATTCTTTCAATTTCTCGGGACGTAGCGCAGCCTGGTTAGCGCACTACCTTGGGGTGGTAGGGGTCGCGGGTTCAAATCCCGCCGTCCCGACTTAAATTTTTAAGTGTGAAGATAATTTGATGAATTAAAATTTTGTTCTTTTTCAAATTTTTGGAGTGTAATGTGCTCTGGTTAGCGTCCCGAAGGGAACCCTTAGGGTCACTACCTTGGGGTGGTAGGGGTCGCGGGTTCTCCCAAAGGGACTCCTTTGGAGGAATCCTGCCGTCCCGACTTGAACTTTTAAGCACCTTACTTTTGTAAATTTTAACACACTTCTTCCAAAAGCACTTTCTTATCTATAGAGTCGGGGTAAAAAATTATTCGTTTGATTATGGACATAGTTATTGGTTCACTTAAAAATATCTTTGATGATGCTTTAATAGCTGCTTTAACTGATGAACCTGTTTTAATACTTGGTGAGACAGGAACGGGGAAAGAAGTTCTTGCGAGGTTTATTCATCAAAACTCAAATAGAAAAGACAAAATTTTCATTCCTATAAATTGTGCTGCTATACCAGCAACTCTCCTTGAAAGTGAACTATTTGGGCATAAAAAGGGTGCTTTTACTGGGGCGGATAGAGATAAAAAAGGAATTTTTGAAGAGGCTGATGGTGGGACTGTTTTCTTGGACGAGATTGGCGAATTGCCTATTGAATCACAAGTTAAAATTTTGAGAGTGATTGAAGAAAAGGAAATAATTCCGGTTGGGGATACAAAACCAAAACATGTTGATGTCCGTTTCATTGCTTCAACTAATGTTGATTTAAAAGCGAAGGTGGAAAGAGGTGAATTTAGGAAGGATCTTTACTATCGCCTTTCCGTTTTTGTATATAAACTTCCGCCGTTGAGAGAGCGAATTTATGATCTGCCCGATTTTGTTAAGTATTTCATACAATCATCTGGAAAAAATGTTAAAGTTGATCCAGCTGTGATGGAACTTTTCTTTTGTTATCCATGGCCTGGGAATATCCGAGAGTTAAGGAGTGTCATTGTTTATTCTCTTGCGAAATCAAACGGGGCTGATATTAAAATTGAGCATTTACCCGATTATTTGGTTCACTTCTGTAAGCATCCTGAGATTTTGAGGGGGAACAATGCCAAGGTGAAACTTGAGTGTTTTGAGGCGTATTTAATAAGTGAAACACTGAAAGAACATCCAAATCCAAAAGAAGCGGCTAATATACTTGGGATAAGTTTGAGAACTTTTTATCGTAAGTTGAAGAAGTACAAGCTCAATTCTGACAAATGATTTCGTTGATTAATTTGTGAGTGCCAAATCTGGCAAAATTCCTTCCTTCTTGTTGTCAATTTTGACTTCATACTGTTTAAAATTGGGGAATTTGGGGTGAAATTTCATGGCACGATAGTTGCAACTTTATTTGTAGAAAAAAATTTAAATCAGGAGAAAAACCTATGAAGAAAGTTTTTATTGATCCTTCAAGGTGCATTGTGGATTGATATAGATAAATTTAAAGGCTTGCAACATCTCCTCGGGGCCACAGCACCTCTTACAACCTTTCAGAGTTTAACTTGATAACAAAAGATGTTTTAAGTTGAAAACAAGCCTTTTTGAAAAGATTCAAACTAAAGAATTTACTATTGAGGATATGGACTGTGTTTTAAAATTTCAGGATGAGTTGAGGAAAGCGGGTAGTTATAGTTTTTTCTGTGAAAAGGTATTTGTGGATATTTTGAGGGAGATTCAAACATCTGGGACATTGTTTGGAAGGATTGCTTATCTTGGTAATGAGCCTGTTGGTTTAATTTTCGGTGATATACAGCCAAAGTGGTATCATGGTTTTGATTGTGCTTGGTTAATTGCTATTGTAGTTCATCCAGATTACAGAAGACAAGGTATTGGTAAGCGCCTTTTAGTTGAATTTCTTGAGAAGGTGAGAGAACTTGGTTTAAAAAGGGTTTGCACTATGACTGAGTTCGCTGATGAGGAAACAATTGCATTTTTGCAAAAGATGGGATTTAAGCGGGGTAAATTTGTTCAACTTGAAAAGCAAATTTAAACAAAGTGGGAGGTTTAAAAATGCAAAAGCAGGAAACATTTTATGAAGCAGTAAGAAGAAATGGGATTTCAAGGCGTGATTTTTTGAGGTTCTGTCTTTTGACGACTGCTTATCTTGGGCTTGAAAGCAGTATGTTTGCTAAAGTTGTTCGCGCTCTGGAATCAAAACCACGACCACCTGTATTCTGGTTGAATTTTGCAGCGTGTACATGTTGCACTGAATCATTGATCAGATCCTCGCACCCGCTGATTTCAGATGTAGTTTTAGGTATTATATCGCTTGATTATATGGAAACAATTCAAGTTGCTGCTGGTCATCAAGCTGAGGAGATCGTTTGGGAAGGGATGAAGAAAAATTTTGGAAATTATATTCTTGCTGTTGAAGGTTCAGTCCCAACTAAAGATGGTGGAGTCTATTGTACTGTTGGAGGTATGACGGCAATTGAATACCTTAAAAAAGCAGCGCAGGGTGCGAAGGCGATAATTTCAGTTGGTTCATGTTCTTCATTTGGTTGTGTGACAACCGCGCACCCAAACCCAACCGGTTGTAAGCCAATCTATAAGATAATTACAGATAAACCTGTTGTTAATATTCCAGGTTGTCCGCCAATAGCTGAGGTTATAGTTGGGACGATAGTTCATTTGATCACATTTGATTCACTTCCAGAGCTTGATTCATTAAAGAGACCCAAAGTTTTTTATGGGCAAAGGATTCATGATAAATGCTACCGTAGAGCTTTCTTTGATGCTGGGATGTTTGTTGAAAAATTTGATGATGAAGGTGCAAGGAAAGGTTGGTGTTTATATAAAGTTGGATGCAGGGGACCTGTAACTTATAATGCTTGTTCAATTGTTAAGTGGAATGAAGGGGTAAGCTTTCCAATACAATCTGGTCATCCATGTCTTGGTTGTTCAGAGCCAGATTATTGGGATAATAGACCACTTTATCAGCATGTTGCTGATGTTCCTTTGCCTGGATTTGCGACTGCGGATGAAATTGGTAAAGGATTTGCTATAGGTGTTGCAGTTGCAACCGGGGCTCATCTTGTAGCTTCAATTGTTAAGAAAGCAACTCAGAAAGCAAAGGTTGAAGAAAAGAAACAAAAGGAGGAATAAAAAATGGCGCAAAGAGTTGTCGTAGACCCAATGACCCGAATTGAGGGTCATCTCAGAGTTCAAGCAATTGTTGATGGAAATGTTATTAAAGATGCATCCTGCACAAGTGCTCTTTTCAGAGGGATTGAAATAATTTTAAGGGATAGAGATCCAAGGGAAGTATGGGCGCTTGCTGAAAGAATCTGTGGCGTTTGCACGCTTGTCCATGCTGTTACCTCTGTGAGGGCAATTGAAGATGCTTTGAAGATAAAAATACCTAAAAACGCAAATTTAATAAGGAACATAATGATAGCAACTCTTTTTGTCCACGACCATGTTGTTCATTTTTATCATCTTCATGCTCTTGATTGGGTTGATGTCGTCTCAGCGTTAAAGGCAAATCCTAAAGCCACTGCTGAACTTGCTCAAAAAATTTCAAATTGGCCCAAATCATCGGTTGGATATTTTACTGACATTCAAAACCGCTTAAAGAAATTTGTTGAATCCGGTCAGCTTGGAATTTTTGCAAATGCATATTGGGGTCATCCCGGGTATAAACTTCCACCTGAGGCAAATCTTCTTGCGGTTGCCCATTATATTGAAGCATTGAATTGGCAAAAAGAGATTGTAAAGATTCACGCTGTTTTTGGCGGTAAAAATCCTCATCCAAATCTTTTGGTTGGAGGAATGCCATGTGCTATTAATTTAAATCATCCTGATGCGATTAATGTTGATAAGCTTGCCCTTGTTAAGTCAAAGATTGAAGAAGCAGAGCAAATTGTTGAGCAACTTTATTGGCCTGATCTTCTTGCTATAATGTCATTTTACAAAGAGTGGGCGAAATGGGGTGGGGGTGTAAGCAGAAAAGGAGTTCTTGATTATGGTGAATTCCCTGAGGATTCAGGAGATATCCACACAATTTTAAAGACAAACAGATGGAAAGGTGGAGCTGTTCTTGATGGGAATTTGAACGAAGTTCATGAAGTTGACCCGACGGATCCAGAGCAAATTCAAGAATATGTTGCCTATTCTTGGTATGAATATTCAAAAGGTGATAAAATTGCCTTTCATCCTTGGGATGGAGAAACGAACCCGAAGTATACAGGTCCAACCCCACCATGGGAATTTCTTGACATGGATAAAAAATATTCCTGGATGAAAGCTCCTCGCTGGCGTGGAAGACCAATGGAAGGAGGACCTCTTGCAAGAACAATAATTGCCTTGGCTCATAAAGATGAAGAGGTTAAATCTTATGTTGATGAGGCACTTAAAAAGCTCGGGCTCCCATTTGAGGCTATGTATTCAACGCTTGGTAGAACAATTGCAAGGGGAATTGAAACAAGAAGAGCGGTGGGAATGTTGAAAAAACTTTACGATGATCTCATCACCAACATTAAAGCAGGTGATTACAAGACCGCAAACATGGAGAAATGGGACCCCGAGAAATGGCCAAAAGGTGAAGTAAAAGGTGTTGGAACTTACGCAGCCCCTCGTGGTGCCCTCGCACATTGGGTTAAAATTAAAGATGGCAAGATAGCAAATTATCAAGCTGTGGTTGCAACGACTTGGAACGGTTCGCCAAGAGATGCTATGGGTCAGCGTGGCCCTATGGAGGAATCTTTGATTGGCGTCCCAATTGTTGATCCGCATAAACCACTTGAGATTTTGAGGGTAATTCACTCTTTTGACCCTTGTCTTGCTTGCTCAACTCATGTTCTGGATATAAACGGGAATGAGATAACCAGAATTGAAATTTTGTAAAAACAAATGGAGTTAAAAACAATGCAAGCAAATCAAATATATCGGGTTGAATCTGAATGTGTAACAAGATATTATGTTTGGGATTCTATTGTGAGGATTAGCCATTGGATAAATGTCATCGCGGTTGGTGTTTTAATTTTCACAGGTTTTTACATTAGTACTCCATTTTATCGTCCAACTGCGGATGAACCATTTGGTGCAACTGTTATGGCGACGATGAAAAATATACATTTTTTGTTCGCAATAATTTTCACTTTAAACGGATTGTTTCGTGCATATTGGTTTTTTGCTGGGAATACATATCGTCAGTGGTTTAGATTTCATATCTGGAAAGCTGATTTCTGGAAGGAAGCATGGTGGAAATTAAAAGATTATATCACCTTGCGATATACCGATTACGAGCTTCATACGCTTGGACATAACACTCTTGCGACATTAACTTATGTAATTCTTTTCATTGTCGCTTCTGTTCAGGGGTTGACTGGTTTTGCGATGGCTGGGAAGATTAACCCAGGTGGATTTTTTGATACATTGTTTGGATGGGTTATACCTTTGTTTGGTGGCGAGGCTAATGTGAGGATGATACACAAAATGATAATGTGGGGAATAATTGGATTTATGATTCACCATATAACTTTTGTTATCTATCTTGAGGTGTTTCGTGAGAAGGGGATGTTGTCTTCAATGATAACGGGTTTGAAAACAAGACCCTTGGGTTGGGAACCGATTGAAAAACCTTGGGAGAAAAAAGAAAAATGAAAATTTGCGTCCTTGGTATAGGTAATCCATTGCTTGGAGATGATGGTTTCGGTGTTGAAGTCGTTAAGAGGTTGAAAGAAGAAATTGGGGAGCCACCTGATGTTGAAATCATTGATGGTGGCTCCCTTGGGATTTACCTTTTGCCATATCTTGAAGATAAAACACATCTTATAGTTGTTGATGTTGTAAATTTCGGGGGCAAGCCAGGGGAAATCATAAAGTTAAAACTTGATGAAATTCCCGCCTTTATCGGTCTTAAAATGTCAGAACACCAAATAACTTTTCACGAAGTTATTGCTTTGATGAATTTGCTTGGTTTTAAACCTATTGAGAGCTTTTTAATCGGTGTCCAGCTAAAGGAAAATAAATGGGGTGGAGAGATGAGCGATGAGGTTAGGAAATCTATCAATAATGTTGTTCAGGAAGTAAAAAAGCAAATAGAGATTTGGAGGAGGGAATGGAATCTAACTTAACGAATGCTGTTTTTCTTCTAAATGAGATAAAACATGCGCTAATTGA